>CAZJCH010000492.1:0-2175 GCA_964544005.1 uncultured Papillibacter sp. | reverse complement strand
CGCCGGCATCGAAGGCGCCCAGCTTTGTCAGATAAGCCACGCCCGGCGTCGGAATAACGCCGCAGACCACGGCATCGGCGCCTGCCGAGCAGATGCCGGCTACCAGCGCGGATTCCAGCATCGCACAGGAGATGCGCGTGTCCGCTCCGATGAGGATGCGCGGCTTATGCCGGACTTGGCTTGCCAAGACCATTGAGCCGTATCTGCCAAGCTTAAAGGCAAGCTCCGGTGTCAGCTCCGTGTTTGCCACGCCTCTGACGCCGTCGGTTCCGAAATATTTACCCATTATATCACTCCATTATTTGACTGTTTTAGAGCTGCAAGCACACTATATGCCGTATTGCCGCTTCATGCTTTCCACGTGCTTGTAATGCTCGGCATGAGTCAGCTTTGAGGCCGCCGCCTCATCAAGCACCACCGTAATGCCTCCGCTGTGCAGTTGGATGGCCGAAGCGGTAATCTGCGAGGTGACAGGGCCTTCCAGGCATTTGGCGACCACGTCGGCCTTTTTTGCCCCGCTGACGATCATCATGATATTTCTCGCTTCCAGAATGGTGCCGATGCCCATCGTAATGGCAAAGTGCGGCATCTGGCTGCGCTCGATCTGCGCGTTTTTGTAGAAAGCTTCGTAGTTGTCGTCCAGAGTCTGGGCGGTCAGGGCCTGAATACGCGTTCTCGAGCCCAGGGAGGAGCCGGGCTCGTTAAAAGCCCAGTGGCCGTCCCCGCCAAGTCCCAATAGCTGCAGATCGATTCCCCCGGCTTTTTTGATGCGCTCTTCATACCATGCGCAGAAGGCTTTCGGGTCTTTTGTCAAGCCGTCGGGGATGTGAATGTTTTCTGTTTTGACATTGATATGCCAAAACAGCTCCTCATGCATGAATCTGGCATAGCTTTGATCCATCTGATACGGCTTTTCCTGCGCCATGCCGATCCCCAGGTATTCGTCAAGATTGAAGGTTGTCACCCTCGAAAAGTCAAGGCCCTCCCTGTGCATTTTAACAAGCTGCCGATATGTACCGATGGGCGTGCTTCCGGTGGCCAGCCCAAGGACGCAGTCCGGCTTGGACCGGACGAGTCCCGCGATGTAATCAGCCGCTGTTTGGCTCATTTGTTCATAGTTCTCTCTGATAATGATATCCATAACGACTCTCCTATCTAACGCTTTCACGTTTGGATGTAATTGTCATATTATCCATTAAATGATACATAACTTTATAAGTATACATCAAAAGTGTTTAAAAATAAAGTAATTTTTCAAAAACAAAATCGATAACTGCTTTTCGGCGGCAGTGCGCTCCCTGTCAGTGCTTTTTTACAATATTTTTCCGGTCCTTGTATATGGAATCGCCCGGAACGACGCCCCGGACACTGGAAAGCGGATAGATGTTCGTATGACGCCCGACGACCGTGCCGGGATTAAGGACGCTGTTGCAGCCTACCTCCACAAAGTCACCCAGGATCGCGCCGAATTTCTTGAGCCCCGTCTCTATTTGCTCTTCGGCGCTCTTCACGACAACCAGGGTCTTGTCGCTTTTGACATTCGATGTGATGGAGCCGGCTCCCATATGGGACTTGTATCCCAAAATGGAGTCTCCGACATAATTGTAGTGCGGTACCTGTACCCCGTCAAACAGAACGACGTTTTTCAGCTCCGTGGAATTGCCGACCGTCGCGCCGGCTCCGACGATTGCATTGCCGCGAATAAAAGCGCCTTGGCGCACCTCCGCATCGCCGCAGATGATGCAGGGCCCCGTGATGCTCGCCGAGGGTGCGACAACCGCCGTCCGGGCAATCCACACAAACGCCTCCGGGTGCTCGTATACATCCGCCGGGAGCGTCGGCCCCAGCTGCTTTATAAACGCGCCGATCAGCTGCAGCGCCTGCCATGGATACTCGACATTTTCAAACAAACCACCCGCAATCGTGTGAGACAGATCAAGCAAACCTTCTATTTTTACCATAGCGATCATCCTCCAGATAATTCGTTTAAGAACCGATTTTTGCGCAAAAAAAACACACCAGGTTTCAAAACGCCGGTGAGCATGTCAAACCAAGGACTCAATCAGGTTTATTTTGTCCCGTCAATCGCTTGAGGATTTGTAAAACCTGTATGCTGATGAGCCGCAGCACGGGGCACCCGCCGAATACTTCGATAAACCCCGCCCTCGTCAACTC
>CAZJCH010000491.1:0-2181 GCA_964544005.1 uncultured Papillibacter sp. | reverse complement strand
ACCATGCCCTTCTAGGGCTAGAGCATACCACGCGTTTCACGCGTGGTTATGATTTAGTATTCTCATTTATTCTTTCTTCTCTTCTCTTTTCTTTCTTCTTTAACCCTTCGTTTTTTGTCGAAAACAGATATAATTTGACTTATCTACCAATATATGTTACCATATTCCCGGAAACGGGGTAATCCTATGAAAGAGAACATCCTTCTTGACAAATCACTGGATTTCGCCGCTGCAATTGTCTTATTTCACGAAGAATACTCAAAAACCAGAAAAGACACGACCATCGCCAAGCAGCTCCTCAGAAGCGCCACAACCGCTATTCGGGCATATTGCGGAACAGTTCGCCGCCTCAGCGACAGGCGCACATCAAATGTACGAAACGCTGGGCGGCTGCGAACGCGGCGAAAAACAGCTGCAGGCACTCATAACCCGTGAAGCGCGCATCCAAATCGGTCATCTGATCGACGCGTGCAAAGCCGCCGACGAAAAAGCATTGGGCTTATTGCAGGAGCTACTGAAGGTACTGTAACAGAGAAGTATGAAGTAAAAAAGAGGATTGGCCTTTCGGTACAATCCTCTTTTTTGATTCAATCCATCCTCGGTTTGAGCATGCTGATAAAGTTTCTATACAAATTTGCATAACTGCCATCATAACCTAATATGGTAAAATATAATATTTATATTATTATATGACAGGAGGCAGATTGGGTATGAAAAAAGGATTGGCAATCGTTCTTGTCCTGGTTTTCGCGTTTTCGCTTTTCGCGTGCGCAAAGGATACCGGTACGTCACCAGGAGCTGGCTCCGCAGCTCCCGCAAGCTCCGCAGCTCCCGCCAGCTCCGCAGCGCCCGCGTCGACGGCGCCAGTATCGACGGCGCCCGCGAGTGCTCCGGCCGAGGACAGTAAACACGCATTTCCGAACTGCAACGCGGACGGCACCATCAACCTGGACACGATCGCACACTATGACGCAAACTATGACTACACGCAGAATGAAAAAATCAAGTGCACGTACATATCTCAGGACGGCGGACCGCTCTATCAGCAATCCGCTGCTGCCTATGAGCACTGGGCGCCGCTGTTCAACATGGAATGGGCTGGCTTTATCAGCTCCAACGGCGACGCCGACCTGTACATGACGAGCCTTCAGAACCAGCTCGACCAGGGCGTCCGGGCGTTTATTCTCGACCCCGACAGCACGATCTTCCCGAGCGTTGTGGATCTGATGAACCAGTATCCGGATTGCGCATGGATGTCACAGATGGCCGCCCCGCGCGACGGCACAACCGGCGATGGCGTTCCTCCCGGCGGCAGCATGATCCACCCCTACGTCGGATTTGACAACTATGACGCCGGCATCCAGGTCACGACGCGGCTCCTCCAATGGAAGGAGGAAAACATCCCCGATGTGGCCTGGGAAGACATCGGCTTCCTCATGATGGCGTTTTCCACCGCGGCGCCGCTCAACGAGCGTGTCAATGCGTCCAGAGACCTCTGGCAGGAGACGGCGGGCACACTGGACAATTTCTTTACCGCCGACTGCGTCTCCACAGGCATCAACCTCCAGGGCGGCATTGACGCTGCCACACCGGTCATCACCACGCACTCCGAATACAAATACTGGCTTGTCAATGGCCTGATTGATGACTTCGCCATCGCGGCGGCGACCATTCTCGACCAGCAGGGCCTGACCGACAACTCCTGCGTCATCTGCTTCGGCGGGTCTGGCCTCCAGATGCAGTGGGACGCTGGCACGCAAAACGCTTTCCGTTACGCCCTCTTCACGGCACAGAACCTCTATGCCGAGCCTATCATCGGCGCCGTTTACGCCTACCTGCACGGCTGGGCCACGCCCGATACCATCTGGCCGAGCTGGATCAAGTGGGATGACCACGGCGGCGACGGTCACACCTACCCGCAGCTCTGGCTGCCGACAGTATGGCTTGAGCCGGAAACCTACAAGCACTACCTCGAGTGGACGGACATGTATGCGAAAGCAAGCGCGTACGACTACCCGCAGGAGGGCATCAGGATGGACGACTACTCGCCCTTTGTGAAAGAGGTCCCCGCGGATTTCAAAGCTCCGTAAAACCCCGGCTTAAGCGAATCAGACAAAAAGGGAATTTGGACGGCGGTTACCGCCGTCCAAATTACAAGCAGTAATAATGACAGGCAGGGGA
>CAZJCH010000490.1:0-2181 GCA_964544005.1 uncultured Papillibacter sp. | reverse complement strand
CGGCATGGCCGATTATGGCGACGACCTGAAGCTGAAGATGCCGGAAGGCACAGCATATCTCGCCGTCGTGCTGTCTCAGGTCGCGCACGCAAAGATCATCAGCATCGACACATCCGAAGCTGAAAAGATGCCCGGTGTCTACAAGGTCATGACCGCGAAGGACGTCAAGGGCTCCAACAATCTGGAAGGTCCCCCCGTCGTACCGCGCGTCAAGGGCAAGGGCATCACAGAGTTCCCCGTCATCGCCGGCAAAAAGATCTGCAAGCGCGGCGACTGTGTCGCTGTCGTGGCTGCCGACACCGAGGAGCACGCCCGCGAAGCCGCCAAGAAGGTCAAGCAGAATCTCGAAATTCTGCCCGCTTACATGTCGTTCCCCGAGGCTGTCATGCCCAACGCCATCCAGCTCCACGAGACGCTGCCCAACTTCTACATGGAGCAGCCGGTCTACAAGGGACAGGATACGGCCGAAATCTTTGAAACCGCCGAATATGTTGCCGAAGGCAGCTTCCACTCCCAGCATGAACCCCACCTGCCCATTGAGCCGGACGTCGTCCAGGGTTACGTCGGCGCGGACGGTATGATTACGCTCCAGTGTAAATCTCAGGCAATCACCGAAGGCCGGGAGGCCGTCTCCATGGCCTGCGGGATCCCCATGGATCAGCTCCGCTTTATCATGAACCCTGTCGGCGGCTCCTTCGGCTACTCCGTCAGCCCGAACACCTATGCTGTTGTTGCCACCGCCGTCCAGCATCTCAACATGCCCTGCACGCTGACGCTTAGCTATGAGGACTTCAACCACATGACGGGCAAACGGTCGGCAACCTTTGCAAATGGCCGGATTGCCGCTACAAAGGATGGCAAGATCATTGCCGCGGAATACGATATCGGCCTCGACCACGGCGCCTACGGCAGCATGGGCAGCAAGATCTTCAACAATCTGATCACCGTCGGCTTCCATGGGTACAATATCCCCAACTTCAAAGGCCTCGCCCGCGGTGCGTCAACAAACAACGCGTACTGCGCAGCTTACCGCGGCTTCGGCGGCCCACAGGCGTATACAACCACCGAGGCGCTCATCGATATGGCCGCCGAGAAGATTGGCATGGATCCCTGGGAGTTCCGTTACAAGAACGTAGCCAGACCGGGCGACCTGACGATTAACAGCTGCCCGTATCACGACTATATCTATCCCATGCTCCTTGAGAAGGCAAAACCGTTCTACGATCAGTACAAGGCTGAAGCCGAGGCCGCTAAGAAAGCCGGTAAAAATGTCGGCGTTGGCATGAGCATGGGCGGCTTCCTCGTCACCATCGGCTTCATCGATCAGGCGGAGGTTGCTCTGGAGCTCAACCCCGACGGCACCTTCACGCACTTTAACACCTGGGAAGACGTTGGACAGGGCGGCGACATCGGCGCGCTGGTCCACGCTGTAAAAGCCCTTGAGCCGATGGGCGTCAAACCCGACCAGATCAAACTCACCATGAACGACAGCAAGCTCTGTCCGGATACGGGTCTCGCCGCTGCCAGCCGCTCCCACTATATGGCGGGCAACGCGACAATCGACGCCGCCAATAAGCTGATGGATGCCATGCGCAAGGCGGACGGCACATACCGCACATATGACGAAATGGTCAAAGAGGGCATTCCGACCAAATATATCGGCCATTACGACCAGTTCGGCCTCGGCTTGCCGCCCGGACCCGACCCGAATATGGGCCACGGCGAGAAGAATCCGACCTATATGTACTGCGTCAATGTCGCACTGACGGAGGTTGACGTCAACACCGGCAAGGCGAAAGTGCTCCGGTACACCTGTGTCTCCGACGTCGGCGTCATCGGCAATAAGCTCTCAGTCGAAGGCCAGGCTTACGGCGGACTGTCCCATAGCATCGGCTTCGCGCTGAGCGAGGATTACAACGCCGAGAACAAGCACGGAAATATGGCCGGCTGCGGCATCCCGACGATCGACGTGATCCCTGACGACATTAACCTTGTCTTTGTGGAGACGCCGCGTCCCAACGGACCTCACGGCTCATGCGGCTGCTCCGAGTGCTATCAGTCCTCCGGCCACATGGCGGTCATCAACGCGATAAATAATGCCTGCGGCGCGCGCGTCTACGACCTGCCGGCCACACCCGACAAGGTCAAGGCCGCCTATGAGAAAAAGCAGCGCGGCGAGGA
>CAZJCH010000489.1:0-2184 GCA_964544005.1 uncultured Papillibacter sp. | reverse complement strand
AGGTTCGGGACCAGCCTCCAGGGGGGTGTAGGTCTCTTTTTTTCCCGTATACCACGCTGTATGTATATTTTCGGTGATCTCACGGGTGTCAAACGCTCTGAGCTCGCCGCTGCCGTATACGAGGGGCTCGACGTACAGGGTCCCGAGCTCCTGATATCTGTTAAAGCAGCCGAAGCTCAGGAGATTGCCGCAGCCCCGTCCGTTTTCAAAATAGTCTTTGTAATACTCGGCTATCGCGTATGCGTCGGGTATCATTGTGCCGATGATAAACTGCCTGATGCTCTGGGCAAGCGTCTGCAGTCTTGCGACATTCTCGCTCGTCGCCTGCGACGTCGCGCCGCCGATGAACACCCCATGGTTATGCGGCGCTTTGCCGCCCAGGATCGCCAGCATCTCATGGGCGCCGCGGCTGTAATCAAGCGAGTCGAAATAATGACTGACGAGCAGCTCGTTTTTCTCCTTCGGCAGCCTGAAGTCGTTATGATCTGTTTCAAAAAGCGTATTGCCCTCGGGGAGCCTGATGTAATCCGGCAGCGTGTACTGATAAAAATGCCGGATATGATTTTGGAGAAACTCGCAGGCATGGATAACATCCCGAAGATACCGGCCCTGCTGTGACACAACGACGCCCAGTGCCTCCTCAAGCGCCAACGAGGACGCAATTGAGTGCGCCGTTGAACAGATGCCGCAAATCCGCTGTGTGAAATACACGGCATCCAAAGGGCTTCTGCCCTCCAGCATTTTCTCAAAGCCCCGGAACAGCAGTCCCTCGGTTCTGGCGTCCGTCACCAGGCCATTGTCGATCACGGCGTTGATCTCCAAAAAGCCGCTGATCCGTGTGACAGGGTTAATGACGACTCTTTTCGTTCAGATCACTCCATTCAGGTAATATCGTAGCTGATAAACGGCTCCATCCCGTCAGGGAATCCAAACATAGCGCAGCCGATACACGGCGAGTTGTCGCCAATGGGCCAGTTGACCCGGTCGTTCCACTTTCGAATCGGGCAATCCACCCTCGTCACAGGCCCCCGGCACCCCAGCTTGAACATACAGGTCTTATCGCCAAGCTTTTCGGCAAAAATACCCTGATCAAAAAACGGACGTCTCTCGCAACAATCGTGAATGAGTGTGCTATAAAACATGAGGGGTCTGGTACTGCTGTCTAAGGCCGGTTCTCCGAAAAGCACGATATAGGCGAGCGTCCCCATAAACCAGTCGGGATGGCAAGGACAACCCGGCAGCCGGATAACTTTTCTGTTAAGGAGGCTTTGAACAGGTACGCAGGCCGCCGGATTCGGCCGCGCCGCCGATATGCCACCGCTTGAGGCGCAGGTACCCACCGCGATGACATGCGCCGCCTTTTCGCCCAGCGTCTTAATGGCCTCCAGGGCCGTGACGGGCTGCCCCCTCCAACTGCCGATGATGTTATATAGACCGTTGTCCTTTGTTGAAACAGCCCCCTCGACTGCTAAAATGAAATCACTGCCGAGCACGCCGAAGAGCTTTTCCATGGCCAATTCGCCTTCGGCGGCCATCAGGCTGTTGTCGTAGATAATATTTGCCATCTGCGTGGCAAGCTGCTTGAAATTGGGCTCGGCGCCGTCCAGAAGAGATATAATATTGCCCGAGCATCCCGTAAGCTCGAGCCATATCAGATTGCCTTTTTTGATTTTCTTTTGATTTATTTCATCAATCGCTTTATGTACAAGCACGGAAGCCGTTTCCAGCCTCATCTTTATGTTCGTACAGTTATTCGACTCGCTCATCCCGCCATCTTCCCCACAACACTTAATCCACTCAGGATTGGCTGGCCGGCATGGCAGGACGCGAATTCGCTTGTCAGATCCCGTCCCGCAGTCAGTCCGAAATGCGACGCGGCCGCCCAACCCGCGTTATTTGTCACATCGTACACCGTTCCGTTCACCGCCACATAGGCCGGCTTCCCGTCTCTGCCGTTATATCTTGAAAGCTCGGCGAGCGTGAATGTTCCGGTTGAATTGTGCGGCAGACTGTCTGTAACCGCACCGACAGGCGCGTCCTGCAGTCCCTGTACCAGCAGTGTAAAACTAGTATTCTGTAACATCTAAAACTTGTATAAACTCATGAAACATGATATGATATCCTTGTAGTAAGGTTTGTGAGGGGGATATCATATGCCAACAAAGAAATATATCATTGAGCTGA
>CAZJCH010000488.1:0-2185 GCA_964544005.1 uncultured Papillibacter sp. | reverse complement strand
CTCGGCGGCGGGGTATTTGAAGCTGACGTTTTTAAATTCCACCTCGCCGGCAATGCCCTCGGGCGACGCGGTGACCTCGCCGTCCAGTATCTTCGGCTCAGTGTCGAGCACCTCGTTGACGCGCTTGGCGGATACGGTGACACGGGGCAGCATGATGAAGGTCATGGTGAGCATCATGAACGCCATGATAACCTGCATGGCATAACCGGAGAACGCAAACATGTTTGAAAACATGTCTATTTTCAGAAGCGGGTCTACAGCGGCTTCGATGAGATACGCGCCGATCCAGTAGATACCCAGCGTCAGCCCGCTCATAATCAGGCGCATACCGGGCTCAAACACGGTCATCGCCCGCGCGACGGACAGATTGGTGCTCGTAATGTCGGCGTTGGCCGTCTCGAATTTCCGCTCCTCATATTTATCGGCATTGTACGCGCGGACGACGCGCAAACCGGTGAGGTTTTCCCGGGTAACCCGGTTGAGGTTGTCTGTCAGCCACTGGATCTTTTTGAATTTCGGCAGCGCGTAAATCATAATGGAGACGATCATGATCATCAGCGCTGCGACAGCACCGCCGGTCAGGGCCGTCCATTCCCAGCTTTTTGAGGATATCTTCGTCACCGCCCAGACGGCCATTATCGGTGCCTTAATGATCACATGGAGGCCCATGGCGATGAACATCTGGAGCTGCGTGATATCGTTCGTCGAGCGCGTGATGAGGCTCGCCGTGGAGAAATTGTTGATCTCCTCCATGGAGAAGTCCTCGACTCTGTTGAAAATCTTCGACCGCAGCCGCTGGGCAAAGCGCGCGGCGATCCGGGCGGCGATGTAGCCGACGACGACCGACGTCGCGGCGCTGCCCAGGGTGCACAGCAGCATCAGGCCGCCGTAGCCCCAAATCTCCTCCATGGTGCTCTCCGGCGTCTGGACGGCTTTTGTGATGTCCGTCATAAAGTCCGGCAGCTTGAGGTCAAGCCATGTCTGAAGGGCCAAAAAAACCACGCAGATCAGGATCAGCAGCCATTCCTTCGTTTTGAAATGCTTTAATATTTTGATCATGTTTAATGCTCCTCATTGATCTTTTTTACCACGATTTCAGTCTTTCGGGGCGAATATGCTCTCGGAAATCTCCGTGATCCTGTCGATGAGGCGCATATACTCCCTGGTGTCCTGCTCGCCAAGCTCGCTGATAATCCGGACCATTCTGTTTTGCATATCCTCACGCTCGCCTTTGACCAGCTCGGTCCCCTGTTCGGTGATTGACACGATGACCCTGCGCCGGTCCCCGCTGTCGGTCCGCCGCTTTATAAAACCTTTTTGTTCCAGGCTCTTGAGCGCCATCGCGACACGCGCCGTACTGGCGTTCATCGCGCATGACAGCTCACTGGGCAAAACATCCTCCTGCCGATTGACAAGGTAATTCAGTATGAACATCTCGCCGTGCAGGAATGCGCTGGCTCTTTTGGGCCAGAAGCTTGATTTCATCATCCGCATGGATTTCGCCATAACCTCGGCAGCCAGCCCGGTAATGTCCAAGCTCTTCACCGCCTTTCTCAGAATTGCTACTCTATTTAGCTAATGGTATTAATAACTAACGGTTTTAGCTAATATTAGCACGCAGCGGCGCCGCCGTCTATATCTTATGTGGAGAATGCGGCGCGTTCATATTATAAAGATTTGTGCAATTTTAACGGTAGTGCCGAGTACTCATCCGAACGCGCCTGATATCGCGGTAAAATGCTCATTTTGTATTACATTTTTTATTGCGTGTCCCACAGCGTCATGTTAGAATAGGCATGAAAGGATGTGACGGCCCTTGAGCGACATTGTTTTCTTCGATAAAAGCATTAAAGACGCGCTCCCGCTCAACAAATACGAAGCGCTTGCGATTCTTTATCTCCAGAAGCAGGATATTGACGACTGCTCCCCCGAGGAGCTCGTCGGGCGGTATATTGAGGCCCAGGACAGGATTCTGAAGGAATTTACGCGGCAGAAGGAGATCAGAAAGCGCCGGCTCAACCCGATGCCTTTGTAACAGCAATGAGCTGCGCGTATCAATACACGGATTGGAGATGAGTGTAATGACCGTTGAAATAACCGGCGTCGGTTTGAGTCCCGGCACGGGCATAACAAAGACATCAGCTGCCAGCGGCACCTCCGATTTTTCAGCTGTTTTGCAGCAGAC
>CAZJCH010000487.1:0-2197 GCA_964544005.1 uncultured Papillibacter sp. | reverse complement strand
CCCTGACGGGAGAAGGGAGTATGGCAAATGAATCCTGTAACTGATATCAGTGCCCTTAGGCCCATTGTTAGATGCGGCCTTCGTCCATCATGCCGAAGCATTCCGTAAAGAACACAAGGCAATCCAGATTATACTTTGTCGTCGTTTCGTCGAGCGCATCATCCATTATTCTGTCAAGGAGCTGCGATTCGCAAGCGGCCCGTGCGTTGACAATCACAGGCAAATCAATATGCTTTTTTTCAAAGCGCCTGTCAATCTGCATATCGTAATCAATACCTAATAGGGATATTTTGCATACATCGCCGTCCTCGCTGTACGAAAAGACTTTCAGATGCGGGACATTGCGATGGTTAACTTTCAGTTTCTCGCGGATAGACTCAACGAAGTCTCCAAGAAAAGCGTTGCCGTCAAAGGTATTACAACAGACTTTTACATAGAATTGACGGTTATACCAGCTCAGCTTCTGTTCTGCGGCAACAAATTCAGGCCCGCCGTACCCAATATCGACTGTTTTCAGCTGAGCATTATGCGACATGGTATAGCTGGCGACAACATCAATGCCCGTTTTATTCTTCGCGGAAATAGCGAAGACGGCAGCATCTGGGCAAAAGTCTTTCAGAAATCTGAGATAAGTTTCGACTTCATCCTCCTTAAGAAGGTCGATTTTGTTCAGAACCACGACATCCGCTTCTTTGAGTTGTGATTTGAACAGATAATTCATTTCTTCGGGAAGGTTGATGTCGGCTTGTTCTGGCATGATTGTACGCAGTCTTTCCGGGTCAGCGATTACGGTAAAGGGCGCAAGCTCGAACTCGCCGTGGTATTCCTTGTCGAGCTTGTGGTAAACATGTTCGAGAGCGCCGACGCCGCACCCCGGAATATCGGACATAACGAGTTCATTATGCTCATAATCCATAAGCCGCCGGAGCCTGTCTACAAGATTCTCTGTTTGGTAACAGATACACTCGCCGGTCAATTCCGTAACGGCACAGCCACAAGCTCCGGTGTACTTGGAGTCAACGAGGTTCTTAGCGCCAAGGTCATTGGCGATAATGCAGGCTTTGCCGATATTGGCATTGAAGTATTCCGCTAATGCGACCATGCTTGTGGTTTTGCCGGCTCCCAAAAAGCCGCTGACAACCATAAATTTCTTCATTTCATCTACTCCATTATTTTATCGTTTGAGCACAGCTGCAACAAGTATCGTGCGGTCCTGCGAGCGTCTTCATACCGAACAATACTTTGAAGGGACGCAAGCAATGGTATACCGCGCTCATAGCGATAACTGCACTCCCCATATGCCGATTAACAACCGCGTTCAATAATTTGCTCGCGTATTCACACCCCTCGGTGTTGATGGAGTAATAGCTCCACCTGCCGACGCGGCGGCTCCTCACAATGCCGGATTCGCAGAGAATTTTCATGTGATGCGAAAGTGTCGGCTGGCTGATTTTCAGGTCGTCCAACAGGATGCAGGCGCATTTTTCTCCCTCACATAAAAGCTCAAGAACACGGACTCTGCTTTCGTCGGCGAAGGACCGGAATACGCGGAAATATTCACTTTTCATATGCGACTCCTCTCTAAACATTAGCAATAGTATATCATATATTGAAATATTTCAATATATGATTCGGTCTAATATCCATAAATCTCTATGAATACTCAGAGAGATTTGAATTATGAGCCTGAGAAATACGTAGAGGCCATCGCTTTTTTACTTAGGAATATCGTTCAGATATACAATAAACCCGAACCCTTTTCCAATCAGAAAAAGTTCGGATTTGAATGCTTTGGTGGAGCTGGGGGTAGCTGAACTGGCGTATCTTGTATTTACTCTACCTCTACGAAGTCTCCGAACAGGTACGTATTGTTCGTGTGGAGAGGTAAAGGCCGAGCGGAAGAGGCAAGTGGAGGCGGTACGAAACATATATTAGCGATAATCATAACGAAAACAGCGATTCCTAAAAGTTTCGCGGCTTTCAAAATTCTAAATATATTCTAGAAATGCGTCAAAAATCGGCTCAAATAAATCATACTTCTTTATTTAAAAAAAGGAGTATGACCATGAGTAACACTTCACGCCAGGTAGCTATAATTAAAGAAATAAAGGACGCATACGGAACCTTTCTCAACGTTGAGCAGGTGACAAAATTATTCCACTGTGATAGGAAGACAGTACATATATATACGGACGGA
>CAZJCH010000486.1:0-2200 GCA_964544005.1 uncultured Papillibacter sp. | reverse complement strand
GAATGTCCGAAGGCGAAATCCAATACTTGGACTGATCGGCTCAGGAGGAACGGCTACACTAGGCCACCTGGCTGCTTTCTCAGGGTAATGAGGTGGCAAGGATACTTCAAAGCAGAAAAACCTAAAAAAAGTACGTCCCAAAGCCAATGGATCAATTTTTTGAAAAACGCCGCGGCGTTGATATTGAGTCAACAAAAACGACCGTACTCAATATTATGTGTTGATGAACAGTAATGCACATTCGAATAAACAGCCTGCACAGATTTCCGCAATGCCTCGAATATCTGCCAGGAGAAAGCTTTCGGCGAACATATTAGGCAACCTTCGGATACGGCCTATAAATGACGATACGGCGTTCTAGAAAATCTGTGCATTTATATTGACCGCTTACATCGAAACATCAATAAAAGGGAGACGGCGTATTTTGAACAGTAACAAGTCTAGCTACTTGGACACTTTATGGTCAGCGGGCGGTCCGCACCATCTGAAACAATTCATGAGCGTTACGGCGCAAAGCGACAGGGCGGAGGCGTTGCGTCTAATCAATGATGAGCACCTTCGGTTCCCAGTCCTATTCATTCTGATGCCTGAAATCAGTGCGCACGGTCTGTATGGCGGGCTGAGCCCAAGAAACATGGCTGCAATAAGCATATGCTCAAAAAAAATGTATAAGCACTCAATAGATACGGCAGTTACTGATGCAACAAATGACACGCTTTATCTAACGCTGAAATGGATGTTTGAGACCGGAAAGGATTGGGATGGCCTCAGCGTTGGGCACGATCCTTACGATGCGGTGATTGATTACACCGTGGCGCTTCTCATTATTTCTTATGAAGACAAAAAAATATTAAAGGATGTTGCCGAACTGATTTTTCGACGCAACCGAAAGGGGTTTTTTATTCACGATCTTGTCTGGAGCTTCTTCCAGACTCTTGATAAGGATGCGCTGTCCTACGTCGCAGGTTATCTGCTTTCTGACAACCCAAGGGACATCGACCTGGCGGCAAAGCTTTTAAACCTTGATGAACAGGTATCGAACAGGGTTGAAGCGCGTAAAACATATAGGAAATTCATTGAATGGCTCGATAACAACAGACCTTACCTTTATCTCACGGGCGAGCATTTCCAGCTGACAAGCAACCCGAGGCATCTGGATGCCGATAAGGAAGCAAAATATCTGGGTAAGGAAATATTGCCGCGTTACCGCGCACCTGTCGAGCCGCTGACAGAAGCCGAAGTTGACTGCCTGCACAATTACAGGGTTGCGACGCCCGAGGATCAGGCTCTTCTGACGGATTATTCGCACAATCTGCGTCATAGCAATAAACAGCTGTGGCAAGAATGGATGCATAAACAGCCCGCCGAACAGGTTCTCGCCGCAAGAATGACAAGAACGGTGATCTAATGATCTATATTGATAATAAACCGCTTGCTCCGGCTACATTAATGAACGATTACCCGGAGGGAAGCGTTGAACAGTCGGTCCTTAGGGGATTATCCTCCAGTGATGAAAAGTATACATATGATACGCTCGAGGAACTAAGGTTTGAGCTCAGGATGCGCAGCGAGATCGTCGATGCCGCAAAAAAGTTGAACAAAAGCAACCTCGCATTTGAAGTCTTTCGCGAATCAAGAGCAAATCCGGACTATTGGATACGTCATAATGACGGTGGACTTGAACTGAAAAGAGGCGTCAAACCGTCTGCCGCTATCCGTGATATATTTGAAAACGGCTCCGAATACGGCACGGAATGCGCGACAGCAATGATAATCGTTTATTACAAGGCGCTCCTGGAAATTTTTCCGGAGGAAGCATTCGACAGGCTATTCAATAACATTTACCTTATGAACTGGCACAATCTGTCCAGGGAGCTTCGAAGCGTGGGCGCGATGCGTCAAGTAAGTGATCACCTGCCCGGTAACAGGCGCTATATCGCGAATCCGGACGTGGATCCCGAAACGCCGGAATTGCAGGGGGAGAATGTCATTGATTTAGGCGACGGCAGGTATTACGGACACGGCATTGGAATCCATCGGGCCGACACGATTATTAACGAGCTCAACAGAAACCGCCGGGAAGGCGCCGACAAAGAGGCGTATTTGATGGATACGGCAGGTCGGCCTGACTTCAGGAATCTGGCAAAACTGTATTCCGGAGCAACCCCCGCCGCCGCCCCCGAAGAGAGGCAAACAGCAT
>CAZJCH010000485.1:0-2214 GCA_964544005.1 uncultured Papillibacter sp. | reverse complement strand
AAGCCGTTTGACAAGGACAAGGTTTTAAAGGCGATAGGATAAAAAGCAGGGGGACGTTCTCCGGCCGCATCGCCGGAACCGTCCCCCTGCCCTGTCCTGTTTTCGTTCAATTCCCCTCCAAAGGAGGGGTGTCGCGCAGCGACGGGGTGGTCTCTCGGCACCCCGCGCCGCACTGCTATCATTTATCCACCAAAGAGGTGATTTCATGCCATATCAAATGGTGCATCTGTGCATCGCCAAAAAAGTTCTGGACTTGCATCCGAACATCATCAAAAATCCGCCCCAGTACTATCTCGGGAGCCTGGCGCCGGACGCCGTGCATTTCAGGGCTGGCTTTACCCCTGAAGACAAAAAGGCCTCGCACCTCTGCGTCGGGAGCGAACGATGGGGCGAAATCACCAACAACGACGCGTGGGCTGACAACATCATTGCATTGCTCAACACGAACAGGGGCTCGGAAAATCGAGACTTTATCTATGGCTATTGCACCCACAATATCGAAATCTGGTCGCCGTTCAAGCTCAAATACTACGGCTCGCTCCTCATGTCCGACTACGGCACCGGCTATGACGGTGACGGCATCAAAGCCTTTCACGCCGAGGATCTGGACGCGGATTTACGCGTCTATCACGCCTCGGATTTTCGGGACGAAATATGGGAGCATCTAAGCAAGTCGAAGGGTATTGAGCTGGACGGCCTCGTCCATGCGGACGAGCTCCACAAAATCAGGAATCATATTTTATACAAACAGTATAAAGACAGATACATAGACGAAGCGTTCGAGAGTTCATATATTAAATATCAGGACTATTTGAGCTTTTTAGAAAACACGGTAAGCTATATTGCCGATGAATTGGTTCAATGAAGCGTGCTCTCATTTCCCACCCCCTTGCATTTCTCCCATTCCTGCCTTATACTGTCACCGATAATACAAAAGCCCGATCGAGGTGGTGTAATCCGACACGCTTGATATTGCGAAATCGGTAATATAAGCGCGCTATGGAAACGACAAGTCAGACAAAACATTAAATGACCGCTTTCAAAACGAAGGCGTTATTTGTGTTGCCTGATTTGACGTCCATAGCTGCCTGATGAGCTATGGAGAAATCCATAGCTTTTGTATTATCAAATATTACCGACAAGGAGAATAACAATGCCAAGACCTTATGTCAAAATTAAGGGGCCTAACCTGGCTCCGGAATACTTAAACGCCGCCATGTCCGTCCTGCCGGAATTTATCAAAATGGACGGCGGCGTCGGCGTCACGCTGAACGGCGGCGTGTCGCGCGGCTACGCCGACGAACTCTCGGAAATCGACCTGACCGTTTATCTCGACAGCTGCGCGTATGAAAGGCTCAAAACAGACAAAGCGCCGCTGCCTCTTGGCATCGCCAAGCTGAACGGTTATATGTACGACATCAAACCTGTTGATATCCGTGAGGAAGAGCAGTCGGAATGGGAGCCCGTCAAGCTCTGGGACGCGTCCTACGCCAAAATTCTGTACGACCCGGAGGGCAGGATTGCTTCGCTGCTGGCAGAGAAGCTTCAGAACAGGCCCACCCCCGAGGACGCGGGTGGGGACCTCTTCGCCTGTTGGTGGTGCTATAAGCTGGCGGGCGATATCTGGCTCCGGCGCGGCGACGTGCCACAGGGCCACCTGATGCTGAGCGAGGCTGTCAAATACCTGCTGAAAGCGCTCTTCCCACTTAACGGCGAATACATCCCCCACGAAAAATGGCTCGTCCACATGTCCCGGACGCTTGAATGGACGCCGCCCGAGTGGGAAGAGCGATTAGAAAAAGCTATGCTGACGCCGGACCATTCGGCCGCCGGCCTGAAAGCGCGCCAGGAGGCCATCGCATCCCTTTGGTCGGATATGGACAGGCATCTGTGTGCCCTGAGCGGCTATTCCGGGGCGCTCACCTCCCGCCAGTACCGTGTTTTCAATCAACTGAAGTGCCTGGCGGAAAAAAAGGCTGTGACCGCCGGGGAATTTGACAAAGCCATCGGGCTGGCGTCCCTGAAGTATTCACCGTTCTATGAACTCTTCCGTGCAGAGGGCGGCATGGTCGTTTTTGACGAGGCCGCGCTTAATGCCATCACGCCGGAGCAGCTCTACGTCTGGCAGTACGAGATTATCGACACGCTCCGTTAAAAACCAGGGGGACAAACCCCCTGCTTTATTCGCCTTCTATGCTTGTGATCACAGCTGTC
>CAZJCH010000484.1:0-2228 GCA_964544005.1 uncultured Papillibacter sp. | reverse complement strand
GAATCTGGCAACCGTCACCTACGACGGCGTTGATCTCGTGACAAGCACAGGCGCCGTCCCGGCAGATGTGATTGCCGACGGCAATCTGGATGTCTGGATAGACTTAAACAGAAACAATCTGACGCTGAACGGCATGGAGCTCAGCAACGACAATAACACCGTCACAGACGGACAGCTCTATTCCAACATGGAAATGATTACGAGCAAGAGCCCCCTAAGCCCCGGTATCCCGTACTATATGGACCAGCTCAATCTTTTTGTCAGGGAAATGGCGGAGAATCTGAATACGATCAGCCGAAGCGGCTGGACATATCCGGACGAGGAAAACAGCCGGCAGGGCGTCAACCTGTTCAATTTCCCTTATGACGACGGCACCGGTACCATCGCTTATGACTACTCCAAGGTCACGGCAGGCAACTTTACCCTAAGCCAAGAGGTGCTTGACAACCCCTACAACATTGCCGGTTCATCAAATGAAATTATTCTAACCGGTGAATCAACGCAATCCGGTAACAACCTTATTGCCAGTGCGCTTTTTAACGATTTGGTTAACAGCGGTTATTACGACAAGATGAACAGCATCGTGGGCAGCTTGGGAATCGCCGCAAATACGTGTGAGAGTATTATGAACACGAAGCAGTCGCTTCTTGTCAGCGTGAATACACAGCGGAGCTCACTGTCGTCGGTATCTCTTGACGAGGAGGCGACGAATCTTATCATATTTCAGCAATCCTATAACGCCGCGGCCAGGATCATATCCACGCTCGACGAGATGCTGAACACTATGATCAATAATATGGGTATCACGGGCAGGTAACAGATGTTAGTTTATCGCAAAGGAGGAGTTTACCTTGAGGATCACGAATTCGATGATGACGAATAAGTTCTTGTCGGAAGCCAATGACGCACTGAACCGGGTTGCGAAGTATCAGTCTCAGGTGGATTCCATGAAACGTCTGAGCGGTATCGCAGACGATCCGCAGAGTACGCTGCTGGCACTGAGGGCAAGAGATAAGCTTTCCAACCTCGCGCTGTACCAAAGCAATATCGCGACCGCCACAAGCTATCTTAAGGAAGCCGAATCGGCCACAAGCGCTTTAAACGAGCTCATCCAGTCGGCTTATGACGATATTACCTCCGCCCAGGGCGCCAGAACGCCGGAGGACTTGAAAATCTACGCGGAGAATATTAAAAACCTGCAGGATGAAGTGCTGTCCATATCAAACTCCAGTTTGGGGACGAGCTATATTTTCGGCGGATATAATTATACCGGCAAAATCGTGGGAGGCGAGAAAACGCCCCCGTTTGAGGTCGAAGAAAGCACGGGCGACTTGATTTACAACGGTATTAACCTCTCGAAAATTTCCTGGAAGGACGACTATACCACAGCTGTCAGCAGGATGACGGACTTTTCAAATGAGCTTTTCGAGGTGTTTGATTCCTATCCCGACTCAAGCATTGACGGTTATGCCAAGGAGAAGGCGCAAAAGGCCGCCGATACATTAAACCAGCTCGTCGAGAACGGAAAGAAGGCCTTGGAGGCCGCGAAGGAGTACGGCGTCAGCCCGCTTCCCGCGACACCGACGCCAGAGCAGACTGACGCTTTTAATGCGTATACGGCACTGAGTGATTTCCTGGACGGCATCGCCGATATTGCCGATGAGCTCAACAACGAGACCTCAAAGGAGCTGGCCGGAGAGTATATACTGGATACCGACCCCGAGATCAAAAAAAAGGACGACGGTTCAATCGATTACGACTTTTATGAGGAAAAGGGGATCAGCGTCTACACGCTGGAGGAGCTTGATAATAAATTGGGAGTGTCTGTGAGCCCGACAGTCTCAACAAACGTGGTGGACGACATTCTGGCTAACGCCGTCAATTACCTGGGTACCGTCACGCCCCCCACGTCGCCTGATACCGAAGACACCTTTTTGCCTGATGATCTGACGCCGGTCACATCGGCTCTTACGACGGCAATGGAGAGCATGTTCGACTTTAACAACGTGACGAGCGTGCAGATTCCTCAGGAATCGGAAAGTATTATGAAGATTCAAATTGGAACAACCCAGTCGGTCGAGGCTACGCTCACCGGCTTGGAGCTGGTAGGCGTCGGGGAGAATAATTTATACCATATCCTCGGAAAAGCCGTATCAATACTCAACAGCGGTTCAAGCACCGGGGAGCTCTCAAAAATGCTGACATCGCTCCAAAACGCACAAAGTAAT
>CAZJCH010000483.1:0-2230 GCA_964544005.1 uncultured Papillibacter sp. | reverse complement strand
ACAAAGAGATACTGACCGATATTGCCTTTCAGGTCCGCAAAACCGCCCATCTCCTGCACCGTCCCTGTCAGATGGTTCAGGACCGGTAGGACAAGGCAGAAGTCAACGAGAGTCCAGGCCGCCGAGAGACCCAGGACGAAGAGGACCATCCGCCACGGTCGGGGCGCTTTCTTCAGGCCAAGAGACGAGATTTTCTCCCGGCGCACGACGAGCGAGCCGACGGCAATCACAAGAATTAAAAGCGATGGGATCAAAATATCAAAAATGATGAGCACTGCGGATATGATCAGCTCAATGATCGCCAGGGACCGGAACGATGACTCTTTTTCCATCAGCATTACGACCTGTCAAATATTTCTATATTCAGAATACATATATGCGGACTTTTTGTCAATGGAAATACAAAAGGAGGGGACAGCACCGGCCAGCCCCATCCTTTTTTACTTCTGTATGCCTGCTTATTCGTAGGCGATCCTGAATCCGGAATCCTCGATGCAGGTTTTAATGGCGATTTCCGTCGCCGGATTGTTGTAGTCGATTTTAACGGTGCCCGACGTCAGATTGACGCCGACCTGCGAGACGCCCTCGAGCTTTTTGAGGGCGTTCTTGACTTGTGTTTTGTTCTCCTTATTTTGCATGCCGGAGACGCTGCAGAGCATTGTTTCCATTATACCTGTCCTCTCAGAGAAATGTTTTTCAATTCTTTTCGCGTTTGCCGCCGTAGACGCCGATTTTGTTGCCGTCAATGATTCCAACATCCTGATGATCCCTCGGCTCCATCTTGCGGAGCTCGGGATTGCTCTTTTCCCGGTCCCTTTTCCTGTTCTTGTTGTTATTCATGACGTACTGCCTTTCCATAACGTTATTCGGAATTATTATGAATGAAACAACTGAAATTATTCCGAGCGGCACTCTCATTCATGCACAAAGCAGAAATCGTAAGAAATTCCAAGAAAACATCGTGAGTATTTGCCAATTAATGCGTTTGAATTTTTTATATTTTGCCTGTATAATAAGAATACTGACAAAAAATAGTCAATATTTACAATAAACCAGGGAGGACAAAAAAGAATGGCTGTACCAAAATTCGAACCCAAGGAGCTCGAGGAAAAAGGCCGGTTTCCGGGTATGTTCGGAAATCCCGACACAATTATTTACAATTATCCTGTAACGCCAAAAGAGGCGTATGCCGCCTTATATAAAAGAGAACCGATCTGGCAGATTACATCCGTCGAACAGACGATGTTCGCACCCAAATGCAATCCCGACAATATCGCCCGCGGGTTCGTCTTTGACGGCACGCGCACGCCGCCCACCGGCGGCGCCGACATGTTCGGCATCGAGTGGGAATACATCGCACAGGTCGGCGGCTCGATGGTCCGGCCGGGTAAGCCCTTCATCGGGGATGCCAATGAGATCAAGGATAAGGTCGTGTGGCCGGATATCGACAAGTGGGATTGGGAAGAGTGCGGTAAAGCCAATGTGGAGTACCTGTCCAGGCCCAATTTCAATATTTGCTGGTTTTTAAACGGCTGGTACGAGCGGCTCATCTCCTTTATGGACTTTGAGGGCGCCGTCGTGGCGATGATCGACGAGGACCAGAAGGACGCTGTCCACGCGTTCTTTGACAAGCTCTCCGAGCTCTACATCAAAATTTTTGACAAGTATCTCACATATTTCCCGCAGATCGACGGCTTTTGCATCCATGACGACTGGGGCAGCCAGAAGGAGACGTTCTTCTCACCGGCGACGGCGGAGGAGATGCTCGTTCCCTACATGAAGCGCGTGACGGATTTTCTTCACTCCAAGGGCAAGTTCTGCGAGCTGCACAGCTGCGGCCAGATTCTGAAACAGGTCCCGAACATCATCGCGGCCGGCTGGGACTCCTGGTTTCCGCAGCTGATGAACGATACGCAGAAAATCTACGAGCTGTACGGCGACAAGCTCATTATCGGCGTCATACCGGATGAATTTGATCCGTCGGCGGTTTCGGAGGAAGAGCAACGCGCCCGCGCCAGAGCGTACGCCGACAAGTTCTGCCGCCCGGACAAGCCATCCTTCTTCAACCTCTACGCAGGCAAGTACCTGACGCCGGCCTACAGGGAGGAGCTCTACAAGCAGTCCCGGATTAACTACAGCAAATAACTCTGATAAAAATCGAGAGGCTGCCGAATGGCAGCCTCTGTTACTATGCCGATGTTTTCTTCCGCCGTTCCTCCAGCTCTGCTCT
>CAZJCH010000482.1:0-2231 GCA_964544005.1 uncultured Papillibacter sp. | reverse complement strand
GAAACAGTGAAAGAAACCTATCACAGCCTGAGACCGATTCCCTGCACCGGCTGCCGGTACTGCGTTCCCAACTGCCCCCAGAAGCTCAACATCCCGGGACTCATGAAGGTTTACAATGTATATTTGCAATACAGGCAGAAAATGAGTATCGGCTTCCCCTTCGAGGAGGTGTCAGCAGACGGCCGCATGCCGTCCGCCTGCATCGCCTGCCGCGCCTGCGAGCAGCACTGCCCGCAGCACATCGCCATTTCCGAGGTCATGCCCAAAATAGCCGCCGCCTTCGAGAAGTTAAACAAAACCATTACCGCGAAGCCGGTAATGGCCGCGCGCTAAGAAGCTCCGGAATTCATGACGAATTCCGGAGCTTCTTAGCGTTTCGCTTTATGAATTTTCGTTAGTAAAGGTGCCACCGGTAACGGCGTTGCCGGAGTAGCTCGCGCCGTCTCGGATCGTAATGCTGCCGCCGTTGGCAATCGCTCCGTTATTCACTAGGCTGCTGCCGCTCCGAACAACAACGCTGACACCCGACGCGACGGTCAGCGTCATGTCGGCCACCACCGTCAGATTGCTTTCCAGCTCAATGTCGTCCTCCAGGCGAAGGTTCATGTACCCTTTAGTCATCATGCTCCGCAGCTCCGCCTCGCTGAATACAAGCGCGGTCATGTGGCTGTTGTCAATGCTCAGGCTGCTCATCACGGCACTGTCCTGCACGAGGAACTCCGAGCCGTCACTGTTGTTCACCGTTCCGGAATTGTCCAGTGTGCCGATCATGTTGACGCGGGCGTTATTGTTATTGATTGTACCTGATGCGGTGTTGACAAGTCTGTCGAGTATGACCAAGGCGTTCGCGCCGTTTCCCTGCACTGTAATCGTACCGGAATTTGTTACGGTGCCGTCCTCGATGACCAGACTCCCGCCCCGGACTATCTCCGCCTCCGCCTCAGCGCCGATGACGAGATCGCCTGCGCTGGCTATGGTGCCGTGGGTCTCAATCGAGCCGCCGTCCCGGATTTCGATCTTGCTGGTCGTGTTGGCAGCGGTCAGCTCTGCGCCGGCGCTGTTATATACAGTCGCGGAGCCGGCGGCGGTGGCTTCGGCCTCAACGACAAGCAGCGACATCCCGTTTAAAACTATTGTCTGATTGTTCGTCAATGTCGACGCGTTGACGACGGCGATAAAACCGCCCCAGAATGCTGGGTCACTCCCGGCTGTAGAAGTGATGGTACCGTTGTTCACGAGCGTTGCGCCAATGAGCCTGAGCGCGGCGCCGTTTGGTCCTGTGCCTGCAGCGGAAGCCCCGTCCAGCGTAATGGTTCCGTTATTTGTGCAGGCGCCGCCGCTGCGGATTGCCAGTACGCCGTAGTCGCCGTCCGCCGTCGCTGCGCCCGCAATTTGAATGGCGCCGTTGTTCACAAGCGTACTCTCTATGTACAGGCTGCGGTTGTGTCCAACGGTCAGGGTAACGCCGCTGCTTACAGTAACAGGCTTTGTCCAGATATCGTCATTTCCCCCTATATAAACTGCTCTGTCGGCAAGCGCAAAGCTGCCGGTGATGTGGATGGCCGTCACATAGGAATTGGCGAGCGCCGCCGTCAGATCGGTTTCACTAGCAACGGACGCCGTGTAGTAGGGAGACACGCCGCCGGGCGGATAGGAAGGCGTGCCCGGGTCAACCGGCTCACCGTCCTGAGTCACGCCGGTGGTGCCGTCCTCGACGGTTACCTCGGTGCCCTCGGTATCGACGGCCGTGTTGTTGCCGCTGACGATGGCCTGCGTCACTGTGCCGCCGCCGTTGACTGTGACGCCGTCGGCGGCGCTCTCAAGCTTGGTGACCTTCGCGTCGTCACCGACCTCAAGCTTTGCGCCTGCGGCATCCCCGGTGATCTGGGTGGCCGATACTGTGGTCTTGCCGTCCAGCTTCACATCGGCGCCCGTGCCGCTGACCGTCAGGCCGGTCACCGTGGCATCCCGAAGGACGACCGGTGCGTCCGTCTGTACGGACACCTGATTGAAGGTGCCTTCTAAAATGATGTCGTCCAGGCCGTCGTCGATATAGATAACCTCGACGCTGCAGCCCTCCTCCGTCCGGACGCGCACGCCGCCGTCGCCTGTTTTGCCGACAATGATGCTGCCGACATCCGATTTGTTGATGATGCGGATGGAGTTTGCACCGCCGCCGCGGACCACGACGCGCCCCAGAACCGTCACGCCGTCCAGTGTGACGTCGCCGT
>CAZJCH010000481.1:0-2238 GCA_964544005.1 uncultured Papillibacter sp. | reverse complement strand
CAGTATCTCTTTGTGCTCGCCGCCGGGTGGGTCCTCGGCGCTTTTGCGGAGGAGGTCGCCTTCAGGGGGTACATAATGGAGCGTGCCGCCGGGCTGTTTACGAACAGGACGGCAGGTCTTGCCGCCGCCGTCGTCTTGTCCTCCGTTCTGTTCGGTCTGATTCATATGGAACAGGGTATCGTCGGTGTTGCCGTGACGACGCTCGATGCTGTCTTTTTAAGTATCCTGAGGCTTAAATTCAGCTGCAACACCTGGGCATCCGTACTAGCCCACGGCTTTAACAATACCATCGGCATCACGGTGTTTTTCTTCACGGGCCCGCTCTACGGGCTCTGGTGACTCAGCGCCAGTTTCCTGACCTCATCTTCCTTCCCGAACAGCGCACACCCCCCCAGGTGCTCCCCGGCGAGATACCCGCCCAGGTCCAGCTTTTTAAAGAGAGGTGACTTGAGGGCATCCATGAGCGAACCCGTTTTCAGGCTGGTATCCGAGAACGGCGAAAAGGGGCAGGGTTCGGCGTCGCCTGTCAGCCACCAAATTGCTCTTCGTCGCCCGGGAAAGCCACGAAGAGCATATGCTCGTATTGCTTCCGCAGCGCGTCGAGGCGCGCGGTGAGCACCGCGCGGCCCTCCGTTTCGGGGGCCGTCTGGCCGTGCGATCCGGAAACGGGTACATACTCAACAAAAAGTACGACCTTGCAGCCGGCCTCCTCCAGGCTCCTGATGTACGTTAAATCGGTCACGCTCTCCAGGTTCTCCTTCGTCACGGTAATCGACGCCCCGAACAGGATACCCCTGGAGCTCATATCTGCCATAGCGTCCCGGAGCTTGGCATAGACGCCAGCACCCCGCCGCGCGTCCGTCATCACCTCGCCGCCCTCCAGGCTGATAATCGGCACCAGGTTACGGTTTTTATCAAAGAGTTTTATGTAGTCGTCATCAAACATCGTTCCGTTTGTAAACACCGGAAAGACAATATCGTGAAAACCCGCCGCGGCTCTGACGACGCCTTTGCGCATCAGCGGCTCGCCGCCCGCCAAAAGGATAAAGGTGATGCCGATATCAGATGCCTCACGGAAAATGCGCGTCCATTCCGCGGCGCCCAACTGCTGATGACAGGCCGATTCGCTGACAGTGTTATTGGCGCGCGCGAAGCAGCCGGAGCAGAAGAGATTGCATTGTGACGATATGCTGGCGATGAGAAACGGCGGTATATGGACGCCTTCCGCCTCCGCCCTCAGCCGTTTTTTTGAGGCCTTCTGCTGCGCGCTCATAAATCTTAAGATAAAAGCACTCTCAAGCGGGTTTTTAAGCGACGCTTTCAGCGCCTGCTTCACAATGACCTCCACGCCGTTATTCAGGTACTCCGCCAAGTTATCCATTCCGACACCCCAATATTTCTGCAATAATAAGAAATAATACATCAATCCGCGCCATTTAGGAATATAGTAAAGATTAAATCTTTATTAAAACGTATTGCGAATTCCGCGAGTTCATGTATAATAATATCCAAGTATTAATATATGTGTCATATTTTGGATTCTGTACCCCCATTCAGGAAAAGGAAGACGGGCAATATGATAAGAAAGCCGGATATCGTCTACATTATTGTTAATATCCTCTGCTTAGCGCTGCTGATAGCCGATATAGAGTTAAAAATTTACTTCGCCGCGTCAATTGCCGGTTATGATTTTTACGCATACCCTTGTATACTGATGAATCTCGCCGGGTCTCTGGTCGTCTGTCTGCTCATTGTATTCCGGCAGTCCCACCATCAAAAGGCGTCCCTTTCAACAAAAATTGTGATAGACTCGTGCTCAGCCGTTGTTTTCCTGCTGTATCAATTCTTACTGTTCCGTTTCAGTTTTCTGCCGATGCTCGCGCCCGAATCCCTCATTCTGCTTGGTCTGTTTATTATCCCCGCCGCATATAACATATTCAAAAAAATCCAGTCAAAAACCCATGTGAAGTAAACATAACAAAAAATAAGTTCAGGCCTGAAAACTTCGTTTTCAGGCCTGCTTCGTTTACATTGACACGTCGCCGCAGGGACGCTGCCTCAGGCAGTCCTGGCATGCTTCTCGTCATCATATACGAACTCACAGCTGCAGCGGAAGCATTTGTTGTCCTCCGGTGGCTGCCACTTAAAGCAAATCGGGCAAATGACACCGGTTCCTGAACGTTCGGCAAAACGTGCGATACGCTCAACTCTGTCGACCTCATATGCCTGTAAAGGCAA
>CAZJCH010000480.1:0-2240 GCA_964544005.1 uncultured Papillibacter sp. | reverse complement strand
CTCGGAGAGACATACAACTTATGCGACGATTGCTATTCGTCATATAAGGATTTGGGCAGCTTGTTTGGCTGACGTGTGCGCCATTGGCCCCAAAAACCCCTGTCACCGGCCGCTTGCCGCTGACAGGGGTTTTGTCACTTTCTCGCCCTATACGAAATCATTATAACGCCATAAAGAACACGTTGTGCAAAAACAGGTGTCATGATTTATAATATAAAGGATAACCGGGGTATAACAAAAAGGCATCCGGCTATAACATTATAAAAATATAAAAGCACGAATACTTTAGGAGACAGCATATGCCTGAGTTTGTTTCACTGGAAGAAGCCGTCAGCCGTGTACAGGACAATGGGGAGCTGATCGTCGGGGGCTTTTCCACTTACGGCAGCGCGGAGGAGCTTCTTGAGGGGCTTGGTGCGCGGTACAAGGAGACGGGTCATCCCAAAAACATCACAGTAATCACCGGCATTACACCCGGCGACAAAACCGAGAGCACCGAATATCTGCGGGGCGTCAATCTCGGCTTGAACAAAATCGCAGCCGACGGGCTCATCGGCACCGCCAAGGTCGGCCTGTTGAACGATGCCAGGCTCATCTCGAAAGCTGTCGGCGCCAATAAAATCGCCGGCTACCTCTATCCCATGGGCGTTGTTATGAACCTGTTCCGCACCACAGCCGGCGGTCGTCCCGGCCTCATGACAAAGGTCGGCCTCGGCACGTATTGTGACCCGCGCCAGGAGGGTTGTGCCGTCAATGAAAAAGCCGGGGAGAAGGGGAAGGTCGTCGAGCTCATGACGATCGACGGTGAGGAATACCTGTTTTACAAGGCCTTCAAGCCCACCGCCTGCTTCATCCGCGCCACCTACGCCGACGAGGACGGCAACCTCTCCATGGAGAAGGAAGCGATCATCGGCCCCGAGCTGGAGATCGCCGTCGCCACACATAACAACGGCGGCATCGTTATCGCCCAGGTGGAGGACATCGTCCGCCGCGGATCATTCCATCCCAAAAACGTGCGTATCCATGGCAAGCTTGTGGACTATATCGTCAAGGCGCAGAATCCCGACAACCAGCGCCAGTGCATGATTTCACCGAAATTCCGCCCCGAGCTGACGGGCGATATCAGGACACTCGAAGCTGCGGTCGAGCCGCTGGAGATGAATCTCCGCAAGGTCCTGACCCGCCGCGCCGCCATGGAGCTCCGCCCCGGCATCATCATCAATCTCGGCGTCGGCCTCCCGGCCGGCATCGGCAGCGTGGCCGCCGAGGAGGGGCTCGGCAAAGGCATGACCATGTCCGTTGAAGCCGGCCCCATGGGCGGCGTCACGCAAGGGGGGCTTGCCTTCCCGGCCTCAGCCAACCCCGAGGCCATTTTCACCCAGACCGACATGATCGACATGATCGACGGCGGCATGCTGGATATGACGTTTTTAGGCGCCGCCGAGATCGACCCAAAGGGCAACGTCAACGTCTCAAAATTCGCGGGCCGCGCCAACGGCCCCGGCGGCTTCATCAACATCTCCCAGAACGCAAAGAAGGTCGTCTTCATGGGCACCTTCACCGTGGGAGACCCGGAAGTCGAGCTGACGGATACGGGCCTTAAGATCCTCAAGGATAACGGTGCCGTCAAGTTCATAAACAAGCTGCAGCAGATTACCTTCTCCGGTGAATACAGCATTAAAAACGGCCAGGAGATCATGTTCATCACCGAGCGTGCCGTCTTCAGCCTGACAAAAGAAGGCCTCGTCCTCACCGAAATCGCCGACGGCGTCGACCTCGAACGCGACATCTTCGGCAAAATGGAGTTCAAACCCATCGTCAGCCCTGACCTGAAGAAGATGGACCCGCGCCTTTTCCGTCCCGAAAAAATGGGCCTCAATAACGGCACCAAATAGTTAGGTATGAGACCGGCCATCCGAAACCGGCACCTCATTGCAGGACCCCTGAGATCACCGTCTCAGGGGTCTTTTTATCAATCCCCAGACCGCCCCAAACCCTCTTGACCGCTTGTTTACACATGTAAAATGTGATAAATTTCCGGAAAAAGGTATTTACAAGATATTGCGGATAAAAAACAAGTGCGTTTTCTTCCGGGAAAACACACTTGTTTTTAAATCGCCTCAGCCTTATTATATATCTTGATATAAAGCTATGCAATATTTGCCTTAATACATAATAACAATACCTTTACTACATAATTTACATACTTGATTATAGCTAATTTTTATTTACAAATCCAA
>CAZJCH010000479.1:0-2241 GCA_964544005.1 uncultured Papillibacter sp. | reverse complement strand
TCAGCGACCTCGAAAAAACAGCTGCTTTTTATGAAAAATATTTCAGTTTTAAAAAAGTGAATGAAGAAGATATCCCTATCCCGTTTTTTCAGGAAGCTGTTTATATGAAGCTGAACGATATCATACTGGAGCTTTTTCGTTTCAAAGCCGAGCTTCCTGAAGCTATGTTCCACTTCTGTCTGTACAGCGATGATTTCGACAGGGATTTTGACAGACTGAAGAGCGAAGGCATCCCCGTTGATTTGGAACCTCGGCCGGTCATTATGAAGGAGTTCATGGAAAAAAACCTGAAAAGAGCCATCTTCGTCGGGCCAGACGGTGAATTCATCGAGATGCGCGGCTAGAACAAAACAGGGGGTCTTCACCCCCTGTCATTCGTATATACTACAAAACGGTTAACGTTGGTCAAATATCTCTCGCCACAGTCCACGCGGCTTGGGTGGCGGCTAAGATATTCTTCGGCGTTACGCAGTCGCCGATTTGGTGAAACTCTCCCGCGCAACTTGAAAGGGCGGCGGCTTCCGCGCGAAGAGGCTTCTGTCCGACGGCATAGATGACGGTGTCCGCGCTGAGCTCCAATTGGCCGCCCGGTCCCGTTACTGTTACGCCTGCCGGAGTGATTTCATTGACGCACGTGGATGTGTGTACTGTAATACCGAGTTTTTCGATCTGGTCGAAGAGCGCCAGCGTGTGCATGCTGTATTGATCGACGGACAGCTCGGGCAGCATCTCAACGATCGTCACGTCGCGCCCGTTCTGCGCCATATGGATACCAAGCTCGATACCGACGAGCCCGCCGCCGAGAATAATGAGACTTTTCCCGGCTTTTTCCGGATGGTAATAGACGTCTTCAGCACCCATGACATTCGGCATATCAATCCCCTTAATGGGCGGCTTGACGGGCCGCGCGCCGAGCGCCGCGATGATCACATCGGGCCGGAGCTCTTTGGCATATTCCGGCGTCACCTCCGTGTTCAGCCGGATGTCGACGGCAGTCTTTTGAAGCATGTGCGCCTGATGCTCCAGATACGCCTTCAGCTTCTGCTTGAAGGCAATCTGATCCTCACACAGGAGCACGCCGCCGAGCTTATCGCCTTTTTCACAGAGAATAACGTGATGTCCCCGTTCAGACGCCGTCAGCGCCGCCTGCATACCGGCGACGCCGCCGCCTATGACCAGGACGCTTTTTGTCTCGCGGGCGGGGGGGAGGTAGCGCGCCTCGTTCTCATGCCCGACGACGGGATTGACGGCGCAGTAGAAGATACGGTGCCGGCCCACGTTGCCGAAGCAAGCCGAGCAGCGCATGCACTTTGTGATCTCGTCTTCCCGGCCGCTTCTTGCCTTGAGCGGCAGCTCCGGATCCGCCAGCGTCTGGCGGCCCATCTCGATGATATCCGCCTGGCCCGAGGCGATGACCGCCTCCATATGGGCGGGATCGGTAAAAGCGCCGACAGTGGCGACATGCGCTTTAACGTGCTTTTTTATGGCGGATGCGTATTTGAGATTACAGCCGTCCTCCAAAAACATGCTCGGATGCGTGATGATCGTCGCCGCCAGCACCTCATGATTCCCGGTCGAGACATGAATGATATCGACCTTGCCGTCCAGTGCCTTGGCAAATTCGGTGCCCTCGTCGATATCGTATCCGTCCGTATTTGTCTCCGAGCCGCTCATGCGGAACTCAATGGGGAAGCCTTTGCCGACTGCTTTCCGGACGCTGTCGACGACAGCCAGCGGAAGGCGCATGCGGTTTTCGAAGCTGCCGCCCCATCGATCCTTCCGGTTGTTGATCTGCTTCGACCAGAACTGCGGGATCAGCCAGCCGTGCCCGCCGTGTATGGTCACCATGCCGAAGCCGCACAGCTTGGCGAAGGCCGCCGCATTACCGAAAGCCTCGATCACATGCTCGATCTCCGCTTCCGTCATGGCCCTGACTTCGCCATATTTGCCCGCCATATCGACAGGCCCCAACAGCGGGGCGCCGGCGTTAAAGGAAGCCTTGGCGAACATACCGGCATGGGATAATTCCGCCGACGCAACGGCGCCGTGCCTGGTGACGGCATTTGCCAGCTTCGACAGGCCGGGAAGCATGTTTGGATTGTCCATTGGGAGCAGCCAGTCGTAGTGCCGCCCGTTTTTCCAGTCGACGATGCAGTCGCCGACACAAACGGAGGCAAAGCCGCCCCGCGCCTTTGTCTCAAAATAAGAAACCATGTCGTCGTTGGGAAAAAGGTCGGGCCC
>CAZJCH010000478.1:0-2243 GCA_964544005.1 uncultured Papillibacter sp. | reverse complement strand
GAATATATCGTCAACATCATGGGCGAGGTCTCAAACATTGTGGCCGGCAACGCCTGCTCCCTGATGAACAAGACGAATCAGCTTTTCGGCCTTCGTGTCGCGCCGCCGACGATCGTTTACGGAGAATCGATTACGATCTCAAAAACGGATTTCGATACTGTATTTTCAGTGACGGCCGGGACGCCGTTCGGTGAGATATTTATGAACATAGGATTTAACAGGGGCGATTATCAATGAATACAGGATATACCGAAGCTTTTTATAATTCCTTTCAGAGCGTGATGCCGCAGCTTGGCATAGAGAATATCGGCCTGAAGGATGTGAGTGAAACGGGCAGTCAGATCCATTCGCCGGAGGTCGTCTGCATTATCGGAATTGTGGGCGACCTGCGCGGGAACATCATATACGCGATGGGCAGCGAAACCGCCAGAAACATTGCCGGTATCATGATGGGCGGCATGGAGCTCGATGACTTCGACGAGATTGCCCAGAGCGCCATCTCGGAGCTCGGCAATATGCTGGCGGCCAACGCCTGCACCGAGCTTGCCGACATGAGCCTCAGAGCCGACGTTTCGACGCCGACGCTGATGATCGGAACCTTTACCATCAACGCCAGCTCGGAGCAGGTGACCCGCATCGCGCTGACAGCCGACGGCGCCGACGTCGATATTTTCCTCTCGCTGGAGAAAAAATAAGCGGACAGTTTCGTTTTGAGTATTGGCATCTCGTAGGGGGCGAATCGCATTCGCTTCGATCCTTGTGTTCGCCCCGTACGTTACTGCACCGAATATCGAAAGAGGGCAGACACAAGGTCTGCCCCTACATGCAATGCATACCTCATGAGGGCGGACCTTTACACGGTCCGCCTGTTTTTTCAGGTGTTCATTATATCCTCCGCCAGCTTTTCGGCGTCCCTTTTTGTCGTCGCCCAGCTTGTGACAAAGCGTACGGCGCTGTGGGCGTGGCCGACCGGCTGCCAAAAGGTGTATTCATATTTCTCCTTCAGCTTTTTGAGAATCCTGTCGGGCATAATGGGGAACTGCTGGTTTGTTACGGACTCGGTCAGGAATTTGTAACCCTTTTTGACGCACGCATCCTTGATAATGCCGGCCATCTCGTTGGCGTGACGCGCCATTTTAAAGTATAAATCATCCTCGAGCAAAGCGATAAACTGCAAACCGAGCAGACGGCCCTTGGCGAGCATGCCGCCCTTCTGCTTGATAATATAGCGAAAATCCGGTTTCAGGCTGTCATCTGTGATGACGAGCGCCTCACCGAAAAGCGCGCCGTTTTTTGTGCCGCCGATATAGAACGCGTCGCAGAGCCCGGCGATGGCGGGCAGGTCCAGATCGTTGCCGACGGCGCAGAGGGCGTACCCCAGGCGCGCGCCGTCCAGATAGAGATAGAGACCGTTTTTACGGCAGGTCTGAGAAAGCGCGGTGAGCTCGGCTTTTGTGTAGATCGTCCCGATCTCCGTCGGATTCGATAAGTACACAAGCTTCGGCTGGACGGTATGCTCCCGGGCACTGTCATGAGCATGCGTGTCATATAGCTCCTGCACCCGGGCGGCCGTCAGCTTTCCGTCTGGGCTCGGGACCGATAAAACCTTGTGGCCGGTCGCCTCGATGGCGCCGCTCTCGTGCGTATTGATATGGCCCGTATCGGCCGAAATCACGCCCTGATGCGGGCGCAGACAGGCGGATAGGACCGTCAGATTCGCCTGGGTCCCACCGACAAAGAAATGGACGTCCGCGTCCGGACATTCCGTGAGGTCCCTGATCAGCTCTGCGGCTTTGTGGCAGTACGAATCGGTGCCGTACCCTTCCGTCTGCTCCGTATTTGTCTCGACAAGCTTCCGCAGGACGTTGGGATGCGCGCCTTCGCTGTAGTCGCAGTTAAATCGAATCACAATAATTCCTCCATGATATACACACTACTATTCATTATATTTCTGAAACATGCCGTGCGGAATGGATACCGAACAGGTTTGTACTGAGGTAATCAGCTAAACGAGTAAAGCAAATGCGCTACTCGATTATTCACACAAAATCAAACCCATGATAGCAAGCGGCGTATGGATAATCAAGATAAATTATGATATAAATAAAAGCTAGATTGACGGGATCCTGAAGAAGCTTGACGACGAGCGGTACTCGGGAGCGCCGATCAGAAAATCGAAGAAATCATATACATCCTTGAGAGGTTTATCGACAGATGACAAAATCCCTTTGAAAGCAGGAAAA
>CAZJCH010000477.1:0-2253 GCA_964544005.1 uncultured Papillibacter sp. | reverse complement strand
AACTCTATCAAAAGCTCAAAGCCAGGGGTATCCTCGTCCGCCACTTTGACAAACCGCGCATTTCGGATTATCTTAGAATTACCATCGGCACCGACGCCCAGATGGACGCGCTGATTGACGCAATAAAAAAGATATTGGCAGAAGCGTCGCAAAGATAAATGTAGGGCAAGGGCTTGCCCTTGCCTCCTGTACCGCGCCGCGTTCTCCCGTAGGGAATGGATTCATCCATTCCTCTCCCAAACGGGTGGGATGAACGGTTAAAACCGTTCCCTACATGACGCGCTCATGCCCTAATGAAAATGACTGGAGATGTTACGATGCGTACCAGTGAAATCAATCGAAAAACAGCAGAGACGGATATTACCCTGACCCTCAATATCGACGGGACCGGCGTCAATAATATCGATACCGGCATCGGCTTTCTCGACCACATGCTGACGCTGTTTTCACGCCACGGGCGGTTTGACTTGACGCTTTCCTGCAAGGGCGATACGCACGTGGACGCGCACCACTCCGTCGAGGACATTGGCCTGTGCCTCGGTTCCGCTTTCGCGGAGGCGCTGGGCGATATGCGGGGCATCACGCGGTACGCGGATATCATCCTGCCCATGGACGAAGCCCTCGTGCTTTGCGCCATGGACATCTCCGGACGGAGCTGGCTGTCTTTCGATGTCGAACTGCCCAACGAAAAGGTAGGAACCATGGATACGGAGTTGGTGGAGGAATTCCTGCTGGCCTTTGTGCGGAAGGCCAACATCACACTGCATATGAAGCAGCTGTCCGGCGGCAACGCGCACCACATCATCGAGGCCTGCTTTAAGGCGCTGGCCCGCACGCTGGGCAAAGCGGTAAGAATAGACGAAGCATACAAGGACGAGATTCCCTCCACAAAAGGGGTTTTATAGTGATCGCAATTGTCGACTATGGCGTGGGAAACCTGTTTTCCCTGCGCAGTTCCTTCAAATACATCGGACAGGACGCGGAGATCACGGGCAACGCCGAAGCCATCCGCCGGAGCGACCGGGTCCTGCTGCCGGGCGTCGGCGCCTTTGAGGACGCCGCGCGAAAACTCCGGGAGAGCGGGCTTGATGAAGTCGTCTGCGCGGAAGCAAAAAAAGGCAAGCCGCTCCTCGGCGTGTGCCTCGGCATGCAGATGCTCTTTGATAAAAGCTATGAATACGGTGAGCACGAGGGCCTCGGCCTGATTAAAGGCAGCGTTGTTTCCATGGAGCCCGTTGTCCCGAAGGGGTACAAAATTCCGCAGATCGGCTGGAACGGCTTGCTATTCCCAAAGGATAAGCCGGTCAGCCCGCTTTTTAAGTATATCAAAGAGGGCGACCACGTCTACTTTGTCCACTCCTACTACGCCGCGGACTGCGACGCGTCGGTGATCGCCGTGACGGAATACGGCGCGCTTCTGACGGCCGCCGTCGCCGACGGGAACGTGTACGGCACCCAGTTCCACCCCGAAAAGAGCGGCGACGTGGGTCTGAACATTTTACGCGCGTTCTGCGAGATATAAATCTCTGGGGGCGTCATATATGAGACTGCGATTGATACGGCCAAGCGCGATGTACAGGACGCAGATTGTTGAGATGATGGATGAATGGTCCGTCACGGGCGAAAAAATGGTTCCCTGGACGATCCGGCGTGCCGATTACCGAAATTTCGACGCGTATCTCAAGGATTTTGAAAGAGAGAACGCTGAACCCTCGGTCGCGGGCGTCATGGCGACGACGTATTTTGCTTTTAATGAAGCTGAAAACATAATCGTCGGAGCGGTCAGTATACGTCACTGTTTAAACGATTCGCTTTTGCGAAGCGGCGGTCATATCGGCGACGGTGTGCGGCCGTCGGAGCGAGGAAAGGGATATGCTACCGAGATAATCTCTCTTGCTCTGGATAAATGCCGTGCCATGGGAATTGAAAAAGTATTAATGACCTGCGATAAAAGCAATATCGACTCGGCAAAAAGCATTATCAACAACGGCGGCATACTGGAAAGTGAACATGAAGTTGACGGTGTTATGGAACAAAGATACTGGATCGGCTTATGAGCATAACAAGAAGCTGACCCGATACCATGGGACAATATTTGAAAACAAGAGGCATTTGACATGATACTGTTACCCGCAATCGATTTATACGGCGGCCAGGCCGTGCGCCTCATGAAGGGCGATTACGCGCAGATGACCGTTTACAGTGACAAGCCCGCCGAGGTGGCGTGCGCGTTCAGGGACGCCGGTGCGGCGC
>CAZJCH010000476.1:0-2264 GCA_964544005.1 uncultured Papillibacter sp. | reverse complement strand
CCCCGAGATCCTCCTGATGGATGAACCCACCAGCGCCCTCGACCCGATTTCGACAGCCAAAATCGAGGAGCTTGTGACGGAGCTGAAAAACAGCTATACTATTGTTATCGTCACGCACAATATGCAGCAGGCCGTGCGTATTTCGGACGAAACGGCGTTCTTTTTACTGGGCGAGGTCATAGAATTCACTGATACCGACCGATTGTTTTCAAATCCGAAGGATAAAAGGACAGAGGACTATATCACCGGGAGGTTTGGATAATGAGAAGCAGATTCGACGAACAGCTGGCGCTTTTAAACAAGGAACTGATCACCATGGGAGCCCAGTGCGAAAACGCCATCGCCCTGTCCGTCAAGGCACTTTTGACGGGCGATATGGCGCTGGCGAAAAAGGTCAGGATGATTGAAACCGAGATTGACGATTCCGAGCACACCATTGAATCCATCTGTATGAAGCTGCTTCTGCACCAGCAGCCGGTGGCGCGTGACCTGCGGCAGATTTCAGCCGCCTTAAAAATGATCACGGATATGGAGCGCATCGGCGACCAGGCAGCGGACATCGCCGAGATTGTCCAGCTTGCCAATATTCGCGCCGACGAGGACACGGCCTACGTTGGCGATATGGCCCGCGCCACGATAAAAATGGTCACCGACAGCATCGACGCCTATGTCAACCGGGACCCGGAGCTGGCGCAATACGTCATCGACTACGACGATGTCGTGGACGACCTTTTCAATAAAATCAAGCAGCTGCTCATCACCTCCATTGAAGACAAGCAGGTCAACGGCGAATACGCTGTCGACTTATTGATGATCGCCAAATACTTCGAGCGCATCGGCGACCACGCGGTGAATATCGCCGAGTGGGTGCTGTTTTCGATCACCGGCATTCATAAGGGGGAGGCGGCGCTGTGATTTACTGTCTGGAGGATGACGAGGGCATCCGCGACATCGAGGTTTATACCCTCAGGTCCACGGGTTACGCGGCGGAGGGCTTCGGAGACGGAAAATCCTTCTTCGAGGCGGTGAAAGCAAACCCGCCCCAGCTTGTGATTCTGGATATCATGCTGCCGGGCGAGGACGGGCTCGACATTCTCCGGCGGCTGAAAGCCGGCGCCGCCACGCGGGATATCCCCGTCATCATGGCCACGGCTAGGGGCTCGGAGTACGACAAGATTAGAGGTCTCGACCTGGGTGCGGACGACTACCTGGCCAAGCCCTTCGGCATGATGGAGATGGTCTCGCGCGTCCGGGCGGTGCTCCGCCGGGCGGCTGTGCCGGCTGCCGAAACCAGTGTGCTGACAGCCGGTCGTCTCTCCATGAATCCTGACGAGCACAGGGTGTATGCCGGCGGCGAATCGGTGACGCTCACGTTAAAGGAATACGAAATGCTGCGCGTCATGCTGGAGCATCCCGGCATCGTCTTCACGCGCGACCAGCTCCTCTCCGACATCTGGGGCATGGATTACGACGGCGAGACGCGCACTGTGGATGTGCACATGCGCACCCTCCGCCAGAAGCTGGGGGTATGCGGCGATCTCATCGAGACCGTCCGCGGCGTCGGTTACCGCCTGGCGTCGAAGCCATGAGAAGACAGATATTCATCAGCATTCTGCTGACTGCGCTCATTGCGATGCTCCTGATGTCATGCCTCATTTTCATCGTCATGTACGGGCAGTTTTACCGGGACATGACGCAGACCGTCGAAAAGCAGACCGGTATCATCGTCGAAGGCTACAAGCTGTCCGGTGAGGAATACTTAAAGAAGCTAAACGCAAACGCGTCCCGCGTCACCCTGATCGCCCCGGGCGGCACCGTCCTGTTCGACAATCTTGCCGACCCGGCGTCAATGGAAAATCACATGGACAGGCCTGAGGTTCAGGCGGCGCTTGAAACAGGCGCCGGCGAGGCTGCCCGCCTGTCGGAAACCCTCGGCCGGCAGACGTTCTACCGCGCCGTGCGGCTCGAGGACGGGAGCGTCCTCAGGGCCGCCGTCACGACCGATATTGTCTACGCCACGATCATGGCTTCCCTTCCGATTACGCTTCTGGCCGTAGCCGCCGTGACGGCACTGTCGGTGCTCACGGCCCGGTGGCGGACCAAAAGGATCATTGCGCCCATCAACCGGATCAATCTGGACGACCCCCTGCAGAACGACGTCTACGCGGAGCTGTCTCCACTTCTGACGCGCCTTGAAAGGCAGCACCGGAAAATCGGCGCGCAGCTGGAGGAGCTGCAAAAAAAGCAGGATGAATTTTCCGCCA
>CAZJCH010000475.1:0-2267 GCA_964544005.1 uncultured Papillibacter sp. | reverse complement strand
AGCGCGATAATTGAAACCGCTGTCAGCAGGCGTTTGTATGCATTCAACTGTGTTCACACCTCCCGTCTTATTATCCTTCCGGTAAAAAAGCAGCACCAGGCGTCAGTGCTGCTCTCTGTCTCTTTCAGCCGAAGCACTATAACGGCATCGGTGTCCACATTATATAGGCAATGCCTACTGAATTCAACACAGTTATCTCATATTTGTTATTTTTACATTAAAACTGTTACTATTTTGTTTTATTTTACCTGAATTTTCTTGTTTATAAGCATTTTTCGGCATATATACGGTTTTACCATCTAATTCAGTGTGTTGGCTCTGAGCTCGAAAAGCTCTTTGATCCTATCTTGAAGCAGCCTGTTTTCAGGGAGTGACAGCTCGGGATCCCTTTTTAAAACCTCTGTTGCCGCCGCTTGCGCCTTCGTCAGAACGTCCATGTCGGCGGCCAGGTTGGCGATGCGCATCTCAGGCAGGCCGTGCTGGCGGGAGCCGAAAAAATCGCCGGGGCCGCGGAGCTTTAAGTCCTCCTCCGATATTTTAAAGCCGTCGTTCGTCTGGCACATAATCTTAAGCCGCTCCCGCGACACTTCCCCGCCGGCGCCTTCGAACAGGATACAGTAAGACTGATGCTGTCCCCTGCCGACGCGCCCGCGTAGCTGGTGGAGCTGGGACAAGCCGAACCTGTCGGCGTTTTCCACGACCATCAGCGCCGCGTTGGGGACATCGACGCCGACCTCAATAACCGTCGTTGCCACCAGGATGTCCGTCTCCCCGGCGGAAAACGCAGTCATAACGCGTTCTTTATCCTTCGACTTCATTCGGCCGTGGACAAGCGCGACTCTCAGATCGGCGAAAACTTCATTTTTCAGCTTTTCCGCATATGCCTGCGCCGATTTCAGATCCTCGTCGGCCGTCTCGCTCTCCTCCACCATCGGGCAGACGACATAGACCTGCCGCCCCTCCCCGACAAGCTTACGCATAAAATTATACGTCCGCTGGCGGAGGCTTTCGTTGGCCGTATAGGTAGAAACCTTCTGCCGGCCCGGCGGCAGCTCGTCGATGATCGAAACGTCGAGGTCACCGTAAATAATAAGCGCCAGCGTTCGCGGGATCGGCGTCGCCGACATGACGAGTACGTGGGGGGAATCGCCCTTCGATAAGAGCGCCGAGCGCTGGTTCACACCGAAGCGGTGCTGCTCGTCGGTGATGACAAGCGCCAGGTCAAAAAACGCGACGCCCTCGGATAAGAGCGCGTGGGTGCCGATCACCACATCGATTTCTCCCAGCTGAAGCTGTGACTGAACCGTTTTCTTCTGTTTCGGCGTCATGCTGCCGGTCAGGAGCCCCACATGAATGCCGATGGGCTCCAGGAGCTGGCTTAAGGTCCTGAAATGCTGCTCGGCCAGTATCTCCGTCGGCGCCATGAACGCCGACTGACAGCCGGACTTCCACGCGTACCAACAGCAGGCCGCTGCGACGGCCGTTTTTCCCGAACCGACATCACCCTGTACAAGCCTGTTCATGGGCGTGCTTAAAAGCATGTCACCGACGGATTGCTCGATCGAACGGATTTGCGCGCCTGTCAGCTTAAACGGCAGAAGATCATAAAACTCATCCAAGTCCGCCTGCTTCAGGCCGCGCCCTTTCTTGACGCTCCGGCTTTTTCTTAAAACACCCATCGCGGCCGAGATAATAAACAGCTCTTCAAATATCAGCCGCCGGCGCGATATCTCCAGCGCTTCGTAATCAGCGGGAAAATGGATGTTTTCATAGGCATACCTGGCCTGCGCCAGTTGATATGTCTCCCGGACAAAGGAAGGCAGATAGTCCGGCATCATGTCAACACTGGCGTCAAGCCCCTGTCGGGCGGCGTTCATCATGATATTCTGCGACAAGCCTGCAGTCAGACGGTAAACCGGGATGATCCGCCCTGTCACATTGCGCGCTGATTCCTTCTCGAATACGGGGTTCAGCATTTCAGGGTGGCGCCTTGACCCGGTGACCTTGCCGTAAAACACATAGCTTGCGCCCTGCTTGATGGCGTCCCGGACAAAGCTCTGGTTGAAAAACGTGATTTCAAGCGCTCCGCCCTCGTCGACGACCTTCACCTTGACAAGATCAAGCCCCTTTCGAATATGCGACAGCCGCGGCGTCGTCGCCGCCATCGCCAGCACGCAGACTGTCTCGTCGGGTATCAGCATAGAGATCGGCTTGATGACCGTCCTGTCCTCATATGCCCGCGGGAAAAAGCAAATGAGGTCCCGGAG
>CAZJCH010000474.1:0-2270 GCA_964544005.1 uncultured Papillibacter sp. | reverse complement strand
GTGACGTGCGATGTGCTCAATGTGCGTGAAAAGCCGGATATGGACAGCGCGGTTCTGACGACGCTGGTGAACAGCGACGTCGTCGTCATTCTGGATAAACCAAACAGCGACTGGTATCATGTCAGCGCTTATGGAACTGTCGGGTATGTCAATACCTCTTACATCGGAGAGGTCGAGGCTGCCAAGAATTTCACGGCCACCGCTGAGCTCATCGGTGATGATGTGCGCCTGAGGTCCAAACCAAGCACCTCATCGGATGTCCTCGGTACATATTCCAACGGCACAAGCATGGACGTCATAGGGATCAACAACGGCTGGTACAAGGTTAAGTATAACGGCAATACCGGCTATATCCGCTCCGATTTCATGGAACTGACCAGCGATGGCACACAGGCCGGCGCCTTGAGCGACGCCCTGAACGAGGGGCAGAAGATTGCCGAATTCGCCCTGCAATTTGAAGGCTACAAATATGTTTACGGCGCAGAATCTCCCAGTGAAGGTTTTGACTGCTCCGGCTTCGTATATTATGTTTATGGCCAGTTCGGGCATCCACTCTCGAGAACGGCAACAGCGCAGTATGCCAACAACGGCGAGGTGGTCTCCAAATCGGAGCTTCAGCCGGGCGACCTGCTCTTCTTTGGCTACAGCGGCAAGATCGGACATGTGGGGTTGTATATCGGCAACAATAAGTTCATCCATGCGTGCGACTCCAGCACCGGCGTCATCATCAGCAGCCTGGACAGCGGTTGGGGAACCAAATCTTGGTTCGGAGCCAAACGAATCGTGAGTTGAGCCTGCAGGACTGATAAAATTGAAGCTATGAAGCGCTCTCCGAACCGGCACAGCCGGTTAACGGGGGGCGCATTTAATTAAGTACATATAAATGAAAGTTTATAACATAATGGCATCCATTTGACCTGTCCCATACGGTATATTGTTCATATTCCGGAACGGACGTTGACATCGGCGGAAAAAATAACTATTATGAGTTAATCTTTATTGAGCCGAAAGGAGTTCATACTATGACACATATAAAAGCAGTTCATCACATCGGCGTCATGACGGTGGATATGGAACGCAGCCTGCGTTTTTACCGTGATGCGTTTGGCGGCACAATCGTCCATAGCTTCGACATACCGGGCGGCACGATCAATATGGTCGGTCTCGGTGACGCCATCGTGGAGCTTGTCCCGATGTCCCCGCCTTTCGCCCCAGTCTCGGTCTCGGGTGCGCCGGCCTGCGGTCTCGCGCATTTTGCGCTGACGGTGGACGATACGAGAGCGGCGTACGAAAGCGCGCTTGCCGCCGGCGGGAAACCTGCCATGATGAAGCCTGTTGAATTACCTCTCGGCACGAAGAAAGCCGTCATTGCTTACGTTTTTGGCCCTGACGGCGAGATAATCGAGCTTTATCAGCCGCTTTAGACGATAATGTAAAGCAATAGAACAACGTCTGATTTCGCATTGAACGCGAAACGCCAAAAATTGCCATTTCGTTGCAAAGTCAATCCTAGTCAGCTATACTATATTTAACTAATCAGCGGTATCAGTTAAAGTTTGTCTTGTTCAGTGTGGCGGCAGCTGCATGTTTTTACGGATGAACATTTACCAATTTTCACTATATCGGTTTTTAGAATTACTATTGGGGGAGGTATAAATAATGGAAATGGTTGCTGTAAAATACACCTATAAACTGACCGGATCTAAACTTTTTGATGTCGTAATGTACAACACGGCGAAAGCTCTTTGCATCCGCTATCCCGGGCTACAGTTAAAATACTTAGATAATGAGATTCTGATTGAAGGTATGATTACGCCATTTCGTGCAGAAAATCTCAAAGATGAACTGGGCGGATACGACAGCTCACTTCTCGAGACCGAATTAATTGATACCCTTAATCTCCATAAGGATTAGTTACAACAACACCTGGTTATTCATCGAGAGACTAATCGAGGTAGCGATTTAACGCTACCTCGAAATCATATCAGACAGCAATAGGTTCAATTAGTCCTGTGCCGGCATCATGATTTTATGTCATGGTGCCGGCTGCTTTTACGCCTACTTGGTAAGGTAACAAGTCATTTAAACTAACGATTTTACTGCCTTTACTTTCATAATAGCGCAGCATTTCGTCAATTTTCCTTTTATCATAACTTGTAATGCAATCTGATAATACAGTAACGCTATAATTTGCTTTGCGTAAGTTGTAACAGGTTGATTTAACGCAAAGAGCAGCATCTGCTCCTGCTATGTAGAAATCACATATTTCA
>CAZJCH010000473.1:0-2277 GCA_964544005.1 uncultured Papillibacter sp. | reverse complement strand
AAAGCGGCCGCCGGTATCGTAAAGCGCCGGATTCCCGGGCGCCGTACATGAAATCGCGTGGGGTGAGACAATATATGCAGAAAATTATTAAAGGAAGCGTTCTTCTCCGGTGGCTGTCCGCTTTTTTCGGTTGGAGCGGGGCAAAGTGGCGCGAGAGCCGGATTATCACCTGGTTTCTGACGCCGGGACGTTATCAGCAGAGGTATCAAAACAGCACGTTCGCGCGGCTTGGCCGGTCATTGCACGGCTTTTTGTGCCTTATCTTTGAAAAGCTGCGCTTAAACAAGCTGCTTAAGGGGAGCATATTCAAGCAGGCGTTTATCTGGTGTCTGATCCCGGCCGTACTGGCGCCTGTCCTCGACAACACAATGGTGGTCCTGTGTCTCGTCATCGTCGGTTTTTTCTCCGTTTTGGTGCGCTTCGGCTGCGACAGGAGCCTGAGGCTTTATGTTTCTCCGGTCAATAAGTATATCGTTTTGTTCGCCGTCGTTTATTTCGTTGCCACGCTGACGTCGGTATCCGTATCGGGGAGCCTGTTTACCGGGCTTTTGACCGTTGTCATGATGCTGTTTGCCATCATCTTCGACAATGCCGTCACGTCAAGGCGGCAGGCGGACCTGGCCGTCAGGCTCTTCGTCCTCGTCGGCACGGCCATATCCCTGTTCGGAATTTATCAGTTCTTCTATTACGATCCCGGCAGCGCCGGGGCCTGGATCGACAGCGATATGTTTTCGGAAATCACAAACAGGGTTTATTCAACGCTTGGCAATCCGAATGTGCTGGGCGAATACCTGCTGCTCATCACGCCGTTTGCCTTTGCCTGTGTTTTGACGGCGAAAACATGGCCGAGAAAATTCCTGTACCTGCTCATGACGGGCGCGATGCTGCTGTGCATGCTCTTCACCACCTCCCGGGGCGGCTGGCTGGGACTTATTTTCGCGGCTGCAATTTTTGCCGTCATGCTGGATGCGCGGCTCCTGCTCGTCGGGATCATCGGCCTCGTCGCGCTCTATTTCGTCCTTCCCGACTGGGCCATCGAACGCTTTGCAAGCATCGGCGATATGCAGGACAGCTCCACCTCTTACCGCGTTTACATCTGGCTGGGGACGCTCGCCATGCTGAAGGATTACTGGCTCTCCGGCATCGGGCCGGGCAACGCGGCGTTCAATCTGATTTATCCGAGATACAGCTACAATACAATCGCCGCGCCGCACGCGCACAATCTCTATCTGCAGCTGACATGCGACGCCGGTATTGTCGGACTGCTGCTGTTTCTGATGATTGTGTTCAGCTTTTACAGGACGACGTTTTCAGCGTTTTCGATATGCGCGCGTGCGCGAATTAAAGAGGAGCGGCCGTCAAGGGTTTATCTCATCGCGGCTGTCGCCGCCGTCAGCGGTTATCTGCTGCAGGGTGTGACCGACTACTCCTTTTACAATCACCGCGTCACGCTGTTTTTCTGGGTCGTCATCGCGCTGGGCTCCGTCCTCTCCCGCCGGTCAAAAATGGAGGAGGGCACAATATGGTTAAGGTCTTAAACGTCATCTGCGACTCGAACATCGGCGGAGCCGGCCGTGTCCTGCTCAATTACCTGAAATACAGCGACAGGAATGCCTTCGATACAAGTGTTTGTCTGCCAATGGGAAGCCTGCTGGCGCAGCCGCTCAGGGCTGCCGGCGCCGCTGTTTATGAAATTGCCATGAGCCCCGAAAAGTCCTATGACAGGAAGGATATCGGCATATTGAAAGCGACGATTAAAGAGATCAATCCCGATATCGTCCATACCCACGGCTCCCTGTCCGGGCGGATCGCCGCAAGAACGTGCGGAAAGCGCGTCATTTACACACGCCATTCTGTGTTCCCGCCGGGCCGCTTTTTAAGATCAGGCCCCGGACGGCTTCTCAACAAAATCATCAATGAGCGTTATGCCGACAGGATCATCGCAGTCAGCAGCGCCGCGAAGGAGAATTTGACGGACACCGGGATCAGCAGCGGGCTGATTGACGTCATAATGAACGGCGTCGAACCGATTAAGAGGTCAAACGACGAAGAATGCGCGGCGCTCCGCGCGAAGTACGGCATAAAAGACGGCGATTTTACAAGCGGCATCCTCGCGCGGATCGAGCCGTACAAGGGCCATATGATCATACTGGAGGCCGCGAAGATTCTGAAGGACGAGGGCCGTCAAGTCAAGATCCTGATTGCCGGGACAGGCGCTTTTGAAGATGACGTGAGAAAAAAGGCACAGGAGCTTGGGCTTTCGGATACAGTCGTTTT
>CAZJCH010000472.1:0-2283 GCA_964544005.1 uncultured Papillibacter sp. | reverse complement strand
TGGAAAAGGCCGGCGTCAGAATCCTGGGCACCTCACAAAAGACCATTGATCTGGCCGAGGACCGTGATTTATTCCGCAGCATCATGGAAAAGCTCGGCATCCCAATGCCGGAATCGGGCATGGCCGTCAATGTGGAGGAAGCCATAATCATCGCAAAAAGGATTGGATATCCGCTGATGGTCCGCCCCTCTTACGTGCTGGGTGGCCGGGGCATGGAGGTCGTTCATGACGAGGAGATGCTCAGGCACTACATGGCCGCCGCGGTAGGCGTGACGCCGGAGCGTCCGATTTTGGTGGACCGCTTCCTGAAAAACGCCGTCGAAGCGGAAGCCGACGCCATCGCGGACGGTACGGACGCGTTCGTGCCCACCGTGATGGAGCACATCGAATACGCCGGAATCCATTCCGGCGACTCTGCCTGCGTCATTCCGCCCACCAGTATCCCGGAGGAGCACATCCGAACAATCGAGGACTACACCAGAGGGATCGCAAAAGAGATGCAGGTCATCGGCCTTATGAACATGCAGTACGCGATCGAGGGCGGTAAGGTTTATGTTCTGGAAGCCAATCCGCGGGCATCCCGGACGGTTCCGCTTGTTTCAAAGGTCTGCAACGTCCAGATGGCCGGAATCGCGACCGAGATCATCATGGCAGACTATGCCGGCAAAAAATATGATATGAGCCGCCTGATCCGCCGCAAACTCCCCCATTTCGGCGTAAAGGAAGCCGTGATGCCCTTTAATATGTTCCCGGAGGTCGATCCCGTTTTAGGCCCCGAAATGCGCTCCACCGGAGAGGTGCTGGGCATGGCGGACTCCTTCGAGCTGGCGTATTTCAAAGCGGAGGAAGCGACGTCGGTGCCGCTGCCAACCGCGGGGACAGTGCTTATCAGCGTGAACGATAACGATAAGGCGGAGGCATTGCAGGCGGCCCGGATCTTTATGAAAATTGGCTTCAAAATCATGGCCACAAAAGGGACCTGTGCTTACTTCAGAGAAAACGGCGTCGGCTGCGACGAAATCAAGAAGCTCCACGAGGGGCGCCCCAATATCGTCGACAGCATCTCAAACAAGGAAATCAAGCTGATCATCAATACGCCGCGCTCCAAGGTCAGCGAATTTGATGATTCGTATATCAGGAAAATCGCCATTAAAAACAAGGTCCCGTATATCACCACGACAACGGCGGCCATTGCCAGCGCCAAGGGAATCGAAGCCTATATCAATAACGGCTTTGAAGAGTCGGCGCTTAAATCCCTGCAGGAATACCACGCTGAGATTATGAAAGACTGACAAATTTTTAACCTGCGGCGGGATCAAATCCCGCCGTTTTTATTTAACCGTGACGAAAAATATTAATAAAAATTAAGGTATTGTTAATACATTCTTAACAATTCTGTAAAACTTATGGAACAATTCCTTTCCTTTCCTCGTCGATAACATGTAACGCGTAAACGCCCACAAATTTGTTAGGAGGAAAAGAAAATGAAACGGTTTCTTGGTATCATAACAGCTTCTGCCATTGTCTGCGTTATTCTGTCCGGCTGCGCTTCAAAAGCAAGCAATGCGTCACCCTCCGAAATTTATGCCGCACCCCCAAAGGCACCGTACGCATCCGCCGCTCCGACCATGTCGGAAAGCGGCGCGTTTGAGGCTGAATACATCCTGGCGGATGATGCCTCGGGTTCCGTCAATTTTAATACGGAGGAGTACGACAGGCTGATTGAAAACGGCTTTTGTACCGTGGCGAGTTCCCCCGTCTCGACCTTTTCCGCCGATGTGGACACTGCCTCCTATTGCAATGTGCGCCGGATGATAGCGGACGGCTGCCGGATCGAGGATATCCCTGACGGCGCCGCGCGGACGGAAGAAATGCTCAATTACTTTACTTACGATTATGACAGCCCCAAAGAAGGCGAACCCTTCGGCCTGACAGCCTCCATCAGCGCGTGCCCCTGGAACGAAGACAGCCGGCTTCTTGTGTTTGGCATCACAACAAAGGATTATGATTACAAGGATATCGCCGGCTGCAATTACGTCTTCCTCGTCGATACCTCCGGCTCTATGGGTGATTACAACAAGCTTGAGCTTGTCAAGAAATCGCTGTTCGGCCTGCTGGAGCAGCTGAGCGACAAGGACAGGATATCCATCGTCACGTATGCCGGTTCATTTGACGTTCTGGCGAGGGGCGTATACGGCGACGAGCGGGACCAGTTGAAGCGGATCATCGGTTCCCTGGATGCCGGCGGCGCCACCAACGGCGGCGCGGGGATCATTGAAGCGA
>CAZJCH010000471.1:0-2290 GCA_964544005.1 uncultured Papillibacter sp. | reverse complement strand
GACAAGCTTTCCGGGGACGATCCAGTTGGCGAGGTTCCCTTTTTCATCGACCTCCAGCGCGCCAAGGACCGTGGCATCCACATGACCGCCTCTGATAAGGGCAAAGCTAAAGGAGCTGTCAAAGCAGGCACCGCCGGGGACGATCGTCACGGGGACAGCGCCGGCATTGACTATATCCTTGTCTTCTTCACCGGCGGCCGGGCTGGGACCCAGTCCGATGAAGCCGTTTTCCGACTGCAGCTGGACATTGATATCGGCGGGTATATAGTTGGCGACCATGGTAGGCATGCCGATGCCGAGGTTGACAAGGTCGCCGTCCTTAAAGAAGCCCGCGACCCTTTTAACGATCATTTCACGAATATCTGCCATATTAACCACCTATGCCTTTTACAATCATATCGACCAGAGTGCCCGGCGTCATGACGTCATCCGGATCCAACTCGCCGACCTCGACGATTTCCTCGGCCTCAACGATTACAAAATCGGCGGCTAAAGCCATCAGAGGGTTAAAGTTCCGGGTTGCCCGCCTGTACACCAGATTGCCGCTCTTGTCGGCCTTCCAGGCTTTCAGGATTGCGATATCAGCCTTGATCGGCAGCTCCAGCAGATAATCTTTGCCGCCCACCGTCAACTTCTGCTTGCCCTCTTCAACGATCGTACCGACACCTGTCGGTGTCAGGATACCGCCCAGGCCGGCCCCGGCAGCGCGGATACGCTCTGCCAGTGTGCCCTGCGGAACAAGCTCAACGTCAAGCTCCCCGGCTGTCATTTGGCGTCCTGTTTCCTTGTTTGTTCCGACGTGGGAGACGATTGCTTTTTTAATCTGATGGCTTGCGATTAAGCGGCCGATGCCTCTGTCGGTAAAGCTCGTATCGTTGCCGATGACGGTCAGATTTTTAACGCCTTTTGCAACAAGACCGTCAACAAGGGCTTCTGGTGTCCCGACAGCCAGAAATCCGCCGAACATGATCACTTGACCGTCGCTGAATTTTGCGTAGGCATCCTCCAAAGCTTTCAATTTGCTCATACGCTTACTTCCTCTTTTTCTTATTTTGCGCCCCGCTGCCTGGCAGACGGGGCGCTGTCGCTGCATGTAACGCCTATTTCACGCCCATCCAGCCGGAGATAACCATTTTTTGGACCTCGCTGGTGCCCTCGTAGATCTCGGTGATCTTTGCGTCGCGCATAAAGCGCTCGAAGGGATAATCCCGCGTGTAGCCGTAGCCGCCGGTGAGCTGCAGGGCACGGCGCGTCACGTCGCTGGCCGTCTCGGAAGCAAACAGCTTTGCCATGGCGGCAAGATGGCTGTAGGGCTCGTGATCCTGCTTGGCCTGAGCCGCGCGGTAAATGAGCAGGCGCGAGGCCTCGACCTTCGCCTGCATATCGGCCAGCTGGAATTGCGTATTCTGAAACGCGCTGATGGGCTTGCCAAACTGGACGCGCTGGGTGACATACTTGATGCACTCCTCTATTGCGCCCTCGGCGATTCCCAGTGCCTGCGCCGCGATGCCGATACGGCCGCCGTCCAGCGTCGCCATGGCAACCTTAAAGCCTTTGTTCAATTCGCCCAGGAGGTTTTCCTTCGGGACGATCATGTCCTCAAAAATAAGCTCGCATGTGGAGGAAGCGCGGATGCCCAGCTTTTTCTCGTGCGAGCCGACACTGAAGCCGGGGAAATCCTTCTCCAGGATAAAAGCCGAAATTCCTCTGTTTCCCTGCGATTTGTCTGTCATTGCGAAAATGACGAAGGTGTCGGCGAAGCCGGCGTTTGTAATGAAAACCTTCGAACCATTGATAAGCCAGTGGTCGCCCTTGTCCACGGCTGTCGTCCGCTGCATGGCGGCATCGGTGCCGGCACAGGGCTCGGTCAGTCCGAAGGCGCCAAGGTGCTCGCCTGTCATCAGCGGGGCCAGATATTTTTTCTTCTGTTCCTCGGTGCCGAACTCGCTGATCGGCCAGCAGCACAGGGAGCAGTGGGCGGAGAGTATCACACTTGTGCTGGCGCAGTATTTGGCGAGCTCCTCGCATGCCGCAATGTATGTCACATAGCTCAGGCCGGCACCGCCGTATTCTTCGGAAAAGGGTATTCCCATCATGCCCATCTCAGCCAGCTTGCTCACTGTTTCCTCCGGGAAACGCTCGTTTTCGTCGATCTCCGCCGCGATCGGCTGAACTTCCTTCAAGCAGAAATCGTTCAGCATCGAGATAATGTCCTGTTCTTCGTTCGTAAACTTAAAATCCATAATACAGCCAAGTCCCTTTCGCTCAATAATAACTTAATTTTTGTTAG
>CAZJCH010000470.1:2037-2293 GCA_964544005.1 uncultured Papillibacter sp. | reverse complement strand
TCTGGCCGTGCTGCTGGCTATCGTGCTTAATTGGTTTATTATGAAAACCAGCACAGGTCTCAACCTGCGCGCTGTCGGCGAGAATCCCGGCACCGCCGACGCCGCGGGCATCAACGTCACCAAATACAAATACCTAGCCACCTGCATCGGCGCGGGTATCTCCGGCCTTGGCGGATTATACTACGTGATGGATTATACAAAGGGTACGTGGGACAGCGACGGCGGTATCGAACGGCTGGGCTGGCTGGCGGTTGCA
>CAZJCH010000470.1:769-2024 GCA_964544005.1 uncultured Papillibacter sp. | reverse complement strand
TTTACATTCCGGGCCTCACCCGGAGTTCCATGGAGCTGTTTAAGATGCTGCCCTACGCGGTCACCATCATCGTGCTCGTTGTTGTCTCCCTGCGCCGCAAACGGGAAAATCAACCCCCTGCGAACCTTGGGCAGTCCTATTTCCGCGAGGAGCGGTAATACAGAAAAAATGACGGAGCCGAATGGCTCCGTTTGTATGTAACAGGAGAAACGACCCGGCTTTAATTCCGCATTCCTTCAAGAGGGGGAACATATTTGCACATCGGGTCATCGGCATGATTTGTTATCGCAATAATATCCTCCATTTCTTCGCTTTTTTCGTCAACTGTTTCATACGAATTTGCCCGACATTTGATGCCGCGATTTATCGTTTAAAGTGTTGTGATGGCCAACGGCGTCGCGCCTTCGACGACATTAAACCCGTACTGCTCATAGAAGGCGATGTTTTTCTTTTCTTCGGCAATCAGGAGTAAATATAAGTAACCCTCGTATTTTTTCTTTAGCCGTCCGACGAGTTCTTTGCCGATACCAAGATTATGATACTTGGGATTAACCAGCAAATAGTGTGCGTATGCGGTTAATTCCCCGTCGTCTAAAGCATTAATGAGTCCTACGAGCCGATCTCCGTACCAGGCTGATATCACGGTATCGGAGTTATTAATTGCTTTTTCCAGTCTAAGGGGATAATTGCCCGATAGCCAGCCAACAGATAAAAATAGTTCTTCCAGCTCCAGTGCGGAAAATGCTTTCGTTTCTCTGTACTCAATCATGGTTTTTTGTCCTCATATTCAATAACTCAATGACATGTGAAAGCGTTGGCACTTCGGCGAATATGATTTTTCTTAAAGCATCATCCGGCTCAATCAGGTCCGGTATCATGACAGGTCTGATGCCTGCCCTGTGAGCGGACAGGATACCGTTTGGCGAATCTTCAAGCGCCAGGCAGTCGGCCGGCGCAAGACCCAATAGTTCAGATGCTTTTAGATATATGTCGGGTTCGGGTTTTCCCTTTTTAACCATATCGCCGCAGACGATTTTGTCAATGTATTCGTTTAAACCTGATTTATCAAAATAATACTTAACCTTTGCACTCTCGGTGGATGTTGCGACTGTGATTTTGTAGTTGTTTGTTTGCAGATAATCAAGCAGCTCAAACAGGCCGCTCTTATAGGGCATGCCGTTTCTTTCAATGTACTCCACTGCATAATCAACTCTTATTTTTCTCACGGCCTCGAAATCGAAGTTGGAACCCAAAT
>CAZJCH010000470.1:0-759 GCA_964544005.1 uncultured Papillibacter sp. | reverse complement strand
AACCGATTGTCTTCATGACAAGCTCTTCCGTAATGCAAAGACCGGCCATTAAGCCGGCATATTCCCACGCTCTAATCGCAAGCCTCTCAGTGTCAAACATGACGCCGTCCATATCAAAAACGATGCCTTTTATCATTTTACACTTTCACTTTCAATTAATCGTCTTAGGCCCTAACCAAAAATACAATGTGAGCAGCCTACAAGCGGTAAGCAGGATACTATGGAGCTTAGCCTCTATAGTATCCTGCTTTATTAAGTATGATTAACGCGCTCAGGATATCTCTTACGCTGCTGCATCCTCAGCGGCCATAGCCGCTAAAATTCTGTCCACGAGGGTCGCCAATTCACCGCGCGCTGTGTTCGAGTTCGGGGCGAACCGGCCGCCGCCGACGCCGCTGACAATTTTTGCGCTCTGCAGGGCGCCGATGGCTTCCGCCGCTTCCTTGGAAACGCCCTCAAGATCGGTATACGGCTGGGCGGCGCTTTGTGTCAGTGCGATATCCTTAAGGTCGATTATACGCATGATATAAAGCGCGGCGTCCTTGCGTGCGACGGGTTCGCTGGAGCCGCCCTCCGAGAAGATTGCTTTCACATCTTCGTCGGAAAGCTCAAAGGCGGTGGTGAGGAGCTTGATGAACCCGTTGAGTGTAATGGCGGCGTCCGGACGGAATGTCCCGTCAGGATAGCCGGTGATGCTTTGGAGTTTCAGCATCTCATAAATGGCGTCCTCCGCCCAGTGCCCGATGACGTCGGTAAACA
>CAZJCH010000469.1:0-2297 GCA_964544005.1 uncultured Papillibacter sp. | reverse complement strand
AGCAGGGGCGCGTTCTCGATCATGGCGCGGGCGATGGTCAGAAGCTGCTTTTGCCCGGCGGACATGTTCGCATTGTCGTTTAAAACCGTGTCGTAGCCGTGCGGCAGCGTCTTGATGAAGTGGTGCAGGCCGACGGCCTTGCAGGCGTTTTTAACCTCCTCGTCGGTGACGCCTTTCTTGCTGTATATAATATTTTCCTTGATTGTGCCTCCGAAGAGCCAGGTGTCCTGAAGCACCATGCAGAAGAGGTCATGGACATTTTCACGCTTCAGGCTGCTGATGGGTACGCCGTCTATAAGAATCTCACCGCTGTCCAGCTCGTAAAACCGCATGAGCAGGTTGACGATCGTCGTCTTTCCGGCGCCTGTGGGGCCGACGATGGCGACCTTCTGGCCGGCCTTAATGTCGGCGGAGAAGTCCTTGATGATGGTTTTTTCGGGGGTGTAGCCGAACCGGACGTTTTTGAAGGTGACGTCACCCTTGATGTCGGTGAGCAGCGCTGTCTTGTTCGATTCGTCCTCCAGCTCCTTTTCCTCCAGGAATTCGAAGACGCGCTCGGAGGCGGCGGCGGTGGACTGCAGCGTCGTGGCGGCCTGAGCGATCCGGGACAGCGGCTGCGTGAAGAGCCTGATGTACATCATGAATGCTGCGATGACGCCGAAGCCGATCGTTCCGTCCTTGACGAGCAGCGCGCCGACGACGCAGACGGCGACGTATCCGAAGTTGCCGATGAAGTGCATCAGCGGCATCATAAGGCCCGAGAAGAACTGGGATTTCCAGTTGGCTTCGTAAAGCTTGTCGTTGATCTCATCGAAGAAGTGTTTGGCTTCCTTTTCACCGTTGAAGGCCTTAATGATGCTGTGCCCGGCGTAAATCTCCTCGATAAGGCCGTTGATATCGCCGAGATGCTTCTGGTTGCGCTTGAAGAATTTCTGTGACGATTTCAAGATGAAGCTCATGGCGAAGAAGCCTAAGAAGGTCGCGCCCAGCGCCGTCAGGGCCATGCGCCAGTCGGTGATGAACATCATGAAGATCGTACCGAGGATCATGGTGATCGACGTCACCAGCATACCGAGACTCTGGTTCAGGGATTGGCCCAGTGTGTCGATATCGTTTGTCACGCGGCTCAGGATATTGCCGAAGGTGGTGTTGTCAAAGTAGCGCAGCGGCAGTCTGTTGATCTTCTGGGAGAAATCCGTCCGGAGACCCTTCGTCAGCTTCTGTGTGGCGGAGGCCATAATCCAGCCCTGTATGAACGTCGCACCGGAGCCGGCGACAGTCAGGATGACAAACGTTGTGCACAGACCGGCGATTTTGTCCAGGTCAATATGCCCCAGTATCGGAGCCATGATCGTATTTGTGATGTCCTTCACGATGTCGGGGCCGATAACCTGGGTGATCGAGCCGGCGAGGGCGCAGATAAAAGCGATGATCATCACGGCCCAGTATTTTCTGCCGTATTGCATCAGCTTGCTGATGGCCTTTTTGAAATCCTTCGGCTTTTCGTGGATGCGCATATGGGGCGGCCCGCCGCCGGAGCCGGGACCCATGGGGCCGCGCTGCCCTTTCATCTGGCCGATTTCGTATTCGTTCTTGCTCATGCTCCGAGTTCCTCCTTTGACAGCTGCGAATAGGCGATCTGCCGGTAGACCTCGCAGGTCTTCATCAGCTCGGCATGGGTACCCATGCCGACCAGCTTTCCTTCGTCCAGGACGATGATCTTGTCAGCGTCCCGGATCGTCCCGATCCGCTGGGCGACGATGAGGCTCGTAACGCCGGCCGTCTCTTTTTTGAGGGCCGAGCGCAGGAGCCTGTCTGTTTTGTAATCGAGCGCCGAGAACGAATCGTCGAAGATGTAGATCTCCGGTTTTCTGTGAACGGCGCGGGCGATGGCCAGGCGCTGCTTCTGCCCGCCCGAGACGTTTGTGCCGCCCTGGGCGATATGGGCGTCATATTGCTCTTCCATCTGCTCGACGAAATCGGCGGCCTGCGCGATGGCGGCGGCGCGCTTTATATCCTCCTCGGTGCCCGGCTCCCTGCCGTTGTCGCCGAAGGCGACATTGGAAGCGACGGTCCCTGTGAATAAAATAGCCTTCTGCGGGACGTACCCGATCTTGTTGCGCAGTGCCTCCTGAGTGTAGTCCCGGACATCGACGCCATCGATCAAAACCTGGCCCTCGCTGACGTCGTAAAAACGCGGGACGAGATTGATGAGCGTCGATTTGCCGCTGCCGGTGGAGCCGATGAAGGCCACCGTCTCGCCTTTTAGCGCTTTGAAGCTGACATCCTGCAGGACG
>CAZJCH010000468.1:840-2298 GCA_964544005.1 uncultured Papillibacter sp. | reverse complement strand
ATTGAATATATTGTTTAATATAACCTTGAAAAAGTCCTTGATATTGCAGTTTAGATAATTTTCCGCCGTCAGTGCGTACAGATATTTCGTCGCCTTGAAAAGGTTGGCTCCGGCTTTGAGGATCATATCCGTCAGCATTTTAAGCGCTTCGGACTCGTTTGAAAAGGTCATAATTCAACCGCCTGTTCAATGTCAGACTTTGCCCTAATTTGTCGGAATATTACTAAAAATTATATCCTATCGACATGTGAAATACAACATAGTTTTTAGAATTGGAAAGAAATATTATAATTGTTGAAAACGAAAACGCTCTATGCTAAGATTTTTCTAGACAAAGAGACTTTTACGGAATGGAGTTTCATATGAAAGATACAATTTCATTTTCCGTTCCCGGGAGCAATTCGATACACGATTTGCAGGTGGGCTTCACCCTCATTCGCTTTATCGCGTTTGATTTCAAGTATTTTGGGGAGCAGTGTGCTCAAGCATACCGCCGGCAGCTGCGCCCGGGTGAAGACGCCCTCGTAAAAGCAACGGCGCTGAAGGAGCTTTTGCGAAACAGCCATCCGTATGTCGCGGCACTCCTAAATTCCGAATTCGATAAGGTCGCCCTTGACTGCATTATTGAGCATATTTGCACCACCGAAAACGCCGGCCTTGAGGAGCTTTGGGTCAAAAACCTGTCGGCGAAGGACGCGTTCGGCCAGGCCGTGTTTGAACGGATCACCGAGTATAAAACGGGTTATGCTATCAACCAGTGGACGAATTTGCAGCGGATGCGCGCATATGCCGATGCCAAAGCAGCTGTTATATACGGCGGTGCGGAGGCGGAGATCGCCGTACATAAGGCGCGGAAGCTCTATTACGACACAGCCTTTCGCCTGACGGCGACACAACTCGGCTTCGGCTTAGGCGACCTGCCGAATGTCAGGGTTTCCGGCCTCCCGTTTTTACCGGAATCGCTCGGTATGATGAAGAGCGCGGTGAATACGCTGGAACCGGTCATTCAAAAGAAAATGGAAGGTATTGAAGCCGGAGAACCCTTGAAGGGGGGAGACTGCGTCCAGGATCAGATGGCCGGAATGGCGCTCAATATCATGATGAATTTAAAACGCCCGGAAATTGATGAGATACGACAGCTCATCCAGACCTACGGCACGCATCCGGTCGCCATATATGTACCCAGCAGCTTAAAAGCTGTTATCGATCTCGAATTCGACCAGCTTATCGAGAGAGGCTTCTGTCTCCGCACGGAACAGACGGGGTACTCGCGCGTCAGGTATTCAATGAGAAAAGAGTCGGCACCCGAAATACTCGCGCCTGAGGCGGCGGCGGCGCGTGCCCAAGACTCCTTGAATTCGCCTCCCGCGGTTAAAAAAATCGTACCTGCCGAGATGATATTGAAAGACCTGGACGCGCCCGCCGAGCCCCGGGAGGCCGACAAGCCGGAGCCCCCGG
>CAZJCH010000468.1:0-826 GCA_964544005.1 uncultured Papillibacter sp. | reverse complement strand
ACCTCAAAGACATTGTGGCCGATTTGGGTAACGGCGGCGGTGCCGGAAAGGTCAGGACGATCATCGAAATGGCGGAGGACCCCAACCGGAAAGGGACAAAGAAAAGGACGCTGCAGGAGGTCAATATGCGCTGCAACCTGATCTGGACCAGTATGAACGTCCGCTCCGGATGGAGCATCTCATCGGAAGAGGCTTCCGTATGGTTCAGGTACCTGACCCGGCTGCGCTACGGCATAGGCACGGGCGAGCTCACGCCCGAGGCGCTTGACAAATTCCTTGACGCCACACTGGAGGTTTATAAGCTGCTCCCGGAGAACACATAATCTGCTTATGTCAGGAATTGTTTCAAGCCTTTCCTGACATATTTGTTACAAAAAACCGACGCGTACGAACGCCGGAGGAGGGAGTATGAGGCAGAGGCTTTCTTATATCGTTATCGTCGCGCTGACCGCCGCAGCCGGCTTGACCGGATGCGCTGTGAATCCGTCACACACCTCTCCGATGATGAGCGCGCACGAGACGATTACCGAGCAGACGGGCGGGGAATCGGCGCAGCCGGGGTCGGAGGCAAGGCCGCCGGTCGAGCCGGCGTTCGGGACGGCGCCGTTTACAGCGTCACCCGAGTCGCTGCCGTCTTCGCCGGCGCCGGAATTAACACCGTCCCCATCAGCGTCAGAGCCGCCGGCAAGTCCGCCACCTGCGCAGGTCACCGAAAATCGCAGAACACCGTCACGCGTCCCCATCCTCTATTATCACAGCATCAGCGATCAGCCGGTCGGCATCCGCGAACTCTCCGTTACCACTAAGGATTTCGAGGCGCAGATGC
>CAZJCH010000467.1:0-2305 GCA_964544005.1 uncultured Papillibacter sp. | reverse complement strand
CCCATAAAAGGCGCAGATAGTCGTAAATTTCCGTGACCGTGCCCACCGTCGAGCGCGGGTTCCGGCTCGTCGTCTTCTGGTCGATGGAGATAGCCGGCGATAATCCCTCGATGTAGTCCACGTCCGGCTTTTCCATCTGCCCCAAAAACTGGCGCGCATAAGACGACAGCGATTCCACATACCGGCGCTGCCCCTCGGCGTAGATGGTGTCAAAAGCCAGCGACGACTTACCGCTCCCCGAAATGCCCGTCATGACGACCAGCTTGTCCCTCGGGATCTCCACATCGATGTTCTTTAAGTTATTCTCGCGCGCACCCTTGACAAAAATGTGGTCATGCATAAGTATCCTCTTCCAACGTCAGCGGTGTATCGCCTGCTGACGAAAATATTCTTCATCCAATATGGCGTATTCGTAAGCGTCGACCCAGGTTTCCGGCACGACGTTCCGAAGCCGGCGGCACTTTATATAGTGCGCCTCACGACGCATGCCGTTATGCTCCATAACCCGCCAGGAGCCGGTGTTCTCGCTGTTACACAGCGCAATGACCCGGCGCACGTGGAGCGTCTCGAAGCAGTAGCGCAGGAGTTCTCCCGCAACCTCAGACATGACACCCTTCCGCCAATAATCTCGTCGAAGTATCCAGCCGAGCTCGGCGGTGCGGTCCTCCATGGAGTATATGGTGCATGCCCCAATCAGCTCGCCGGTTTCTTTCAGAATAATTCCGAGCTCGTATTTCTTGATCGGGTCGGCTGCCCAGCTTTGCTCACAGCCCTCCAGGAATTTCAATGTCTCTTCGTCCGTATTCGGCCCCCAGGGCATATGCGTCACATTCTCCGGCACCGAAGCCCAGCGCTGCACAGCCGCGCAGTCGCCCGTCGTCAGCGGCCGCAGAATTGTTCTGGCTGTTTCAAGCGTTATCATTCATAACACGCTCCTTCCTCGCGCGCGAGGTCTCTCAAATAACGCTTGACTTCCCGCCGGGAGCGCAGCCACACGACCGGCTTGCCGCTGGACGTCACGATGAATTTATTCCGTTCCGATTTGTCTCTTTTAAAATTCCAGGCGTACTTTATAAACGCCCAATTAAACCTTTCAGGGCAGCCGTCGCCCATATCCGCACGAGTCTTCCCGCGGTTTTTAAGCGCTCGTTTTAAACTGCCGCCCAGGCTCACCAGCCGCGGCATGTCGAAATAAATGACGAGCTGGCACCGCTCGAGACGCAGGGGAAGCGTGTTGCCGTAGTTGCCGTCAATAATCCAAGCCTCTTCGGAAAGAACCTCCTCAATACGCCTGTTAAACTCGTAGGCGCTTTTGGCCACCCAGCCCGGATTCCAGAAGAGCTTGTCCAGATGGACGACAGGCAGGCGCCATAGCGCGCCCAGCTTCAATGCGAAGGTTGTTTTACCGCTGCCTGGGCAGCCGAGGATGAGGACGCGTTCGTATCGCATATAGTATCCTCCGTGTGATGTCCCATTGGCCGGACATAGGCTTCGGATTTCCGTCCCGCGTTGGAGATCATGAGCTTAATGCGGTTTTCCTGATTTATTTTTGTCGCACCGGGGTCGTAATCGATGGCGACGATATTGGAATCGGGATAATCGTCCTTCAGGACGCGGATCATACCCTTGCCCACGACATGATTGGGCAGGCAGCCGAAGGGCTGCGTGCAGACGATATTGTTCGTGCCGGTGTGGATGAGCTCCAGCATCTCCGCGGTCAGAAGCCAGCCCTCTCCCATTTTGTTGCCGTACCCAAGGTAGCCCTTGATGAGCCGCTGCAGGTCACTAAATCGACCCATCGGGCGGAAGCACGGCTGCGTTTTGACGGCCTCAATCATGATGCTCTGCAGGTCCTCGATGTACTTCTGGAATATCCCCGCCAGCAGCTTTTTGAGCTTGTAGCCCTTATAAAGATCCACGTCCACGACGCGGTTATTTATTTTAAAGATCATAAAATCAGTCAGTCCGGGAACAACCGGCTCGCAGCCCTCGTTCAGCAGAAACGCCTCCAGGCCGTTATTGCCCAGCGGGGCGAATTTAACGTAGATCTCCCCGACGATGCCGACCCGCGGCTTTTGCGCTTCCCGCCTTTCGATTTTCGCGTAATCCGAGGCAATCGCCGTCATGTACTTTTTCATATCGTTCTTGCCCAGACCCTGTCCGTGCCCGAACATGGTGACGAGCCGGTCTGTCCAGTGGGCGGTGAGCTTCTCGGTGACGCCCTTCGTGACCTCGTACGGCAGGCACTGGTTCCTGAGCCAGACGAGCAGGTCGCCGTAGATCATCGCCGTCGCGAGCCGCCGGA
>CAZJCH010000466.1:0-2306 GCA_964544005.1 uncultured Papillibacter sp. | reverse complement strand
AAACAGACAGGCCGTTACTTCCGCAAGGACGGCAGGCTGTATACGATCGAGCGCAAACTCCAGCACGTCCAAGCCCGCCGCGCGGGGATCAATACGTAAGAAACAGCGGACATAGCTTAAGCTTTAAACAATAAACCACATGATAGTAGAGCACCAATAAGCGGATAAAAAAGACCCCCGCCATTTTTGAAAATAAGCGAAGGGTGCTTTTTTCGTCGAGGCAGTCTTGGCCCGCGGAGGCTTTTGATGTACTCAATCTTTTTCTGAAGCGCTGTCCTTAGTGTTTTTCACGTGTCGTCCGGAGAGCCTGCCTTTACTTGCTTTTTTGATCTTTGTCTCCGCGTCTTCATAAACCGGCGTACCGGTTTCGGGGTCTATAGAGATGATTCTTTCGTATTCTTCAGTCAGATACGGGTAGTTTCTTTCCTCAAGCTGCTTTTTGTTATAGTCCCCTATCGCCGCGTAGATCACGGCAAAGACGGGAACGCCCAGAAGGAGGCCGATAAAGCCGAACAGGCCGCCGAACAGCAAAATGGAGAAGAGGACCCAAAAACCGGACATGCCGACCGTATTGCTTTGTATTCTCGGGCTGAGCACATTCGCATCAAGGACATGAAGAATAACGAGGAATATAATAAAAATAAAGCATTTAACCGGGCTCTCAAGCAGAATCATGAGAACAGATGGGATACCGCCGATAAATGGGCCAAAAAGTGGGATAATTGTCGTCAACCCCACAAGAACCGCGATCAGCGCGCTGTACGGCATCCCGAAAGCGATCATAAATATGTAGGTGATGATGCCGACAATAAGCGCTTCAATGATCTTGCCGAGCATGAAGCCGCCGACTGTTTTATCGAGAAACCGAACGGTTTTGAGGATGCCGTTCGACCGTTTCGGCTTGAAGAAGCCGTAGACCAGCCGCTTGCACTGCGCCGTGAATTTCTCCTTGTGATAGAGGACATACACCGATACGATAAAGCCGATGATAATGCTGAAAATTTCTTTTAGAACGCTTAATACGCCTGTTGTTAAGCTGGTAAGGATTTGATCTGTCGGCCCGAGCAGGGCCGTTGTCAGCCAGTTTTTGAGGTTATCTGTAACACTGCCGAAAAAACTGACGACGAGCTGCTCCACATTCGGGTTTGCGGCTAAAAACCTTCTGGCTAAAGCGGTGACGTCGTCATAATAGCCGGGAAGCTGACTGATGAGAAGATTGATGCTTGCGTAAATCTGCGGGATAACAAGAGCCAGTGTCCCTCCGATGATAATGAACGTGCAAACAAATGTCAGAATAACACCCATTATTCTCGAAAAGCTGCTCGCTTTGCCGGAGCTTAAGGGAAACAGCCGCCGACCGACCCGGATCAGGAATTTCGACTCAAAGAAGGTCATCATTTTATTGAGAAGGTAAGCGATAACAAGCCCGTACAGCACCGGGGACAGTATGCCAACGACCCGGTTCACGGCACTCCAGACGATCGGCAATCTGCTGACGATTAAAAAAAAGACAATACTGCCGATGATGACCATAAATGCGGTGATACCCCAGTGGAGATATTTTTTGTCCCACTTGAAACGTCTTTTCATGAAATCACCCCTGTGCGATCTCACGATACATGGCACCTGCGTCGGCTTTCTGTGCGTATTCGTTAATAGCCGTCACTTCCACCCTGAGCGCGCGCTGGCCAAATCGGATTTCAAGGATATCGCCAAGCTTCACGTCGTACGATGCTTTCGCGGGGCGCCCGTTGACGGTGACGCGCGCGTTGTCGCAGGCCTCGTTGGCAACGGTCCGGCGCTTAATAAGACGTGAAACTTTAAGGAATTTGTCAAGCCTCATATAAACCCCCATATAAGCAAACAGCCATTTTTGCTTTAAATTCAAAGCGAACAGTCTCGCCTTGAATGAAAATAACGGCACGAAATCATCCGCGCCGTTATTATAACATAGCCACTTATATATTGCACTGAAAACCTGCCGCAGTAAGACTGCAGAGATTTATTTATTTTGCGACAGCATCCTTAAGGGCTTTGCCGGCTTTGAACTGAGGCGTTCTGGAAGCGGGAATTTTGATGGCTTCCTTCGTTTTAGGGTTGCGTCCCGTCCGGGCAGCGCGCTCCTTGACATCAAAAATGCCAAAGCCGACGAGCTGAACTTTCTCCCCTTCTTTCAGTGATTCGACGATCGCATCGATCGCGGCGGCAAGCGCCTTCTCGCTGTCCTTCTTGGAAAGGCCAGAATTTACGGCGATTTTGCTTATAAGATCTGCTTTATTCATTCGTACCGTCCTCCTAAAAAATAT
>CAZJCH010000465.1:0-2310 GCA_964544005.1 uncultured Papillibacter sp. | reverse complement strand
GACAAGATCGTTTATTATCAGCACAGCAGCAAATTTGAAGGATTTAGATGCTGTAACCAAACGGCTTCTTCAAAACCCCGTTGATTTTGCAAACGTGCTTAAGCCGCTCTATGGCAGCCAAGGGGCTAAGAGATTCGAAGAGCTTTTAACAGATCATCTTTTAATTGCCGCTCAACTGGTCAATGCCGCAAAAGCAGGAAACACCGGAGCCGTTTCAGAACAACGTCAAAAATGGTATGCAAATGCTGACGACATAGCAGACTTTTTAGGTGACATCAATCCCTATTGGAATAAAATGAATTGGCAGACTATGCTTTATGAGCATCTGAAAATGACCGAGAACGAAGCGGTGCAATATCTTACAAAACAATACGCCGCTAGTATCCACGAATATGATTCCATACAGGCGCAAGCACTGGAAATGGCCGATGTTATGACATATGGAATCATCAATCAATTTAAAATATGAGTGGGTGACTGTCAGTCTATTATGATGTGAATGTTGATATCAATACCACCAAGGCTTATTTCTTTAGCATGATGAGGATCAACCTGTACCCCTATAAATATATTTCTATTTTTCACTCATCTCGCCCAGCATTGATCTAAATTGCCTTATGGTCAAAATTCGATCGCTCCGTGTGCGGGGCGGCTTCTTTTTACTTTTGAATACCTGTGTTATGTCCCGCTCAAGATGAAGATTGCTATTATATCCAAAGCATAGTAATATAGTCTCCTGAAAAAAATCAGTTGGGAGCAAGTATCAATCATGAACAAAAAAGACCTTTCCACGTTCCGGCGGCAGTTCAAGACCGACAGCTGCAGCCTGAAAATCAAGCAATTGTATACAGCCTATATTAAAAAAGAAAACAAAACCTTACTTTATGCCGAGCTGGCCTCTTTCGAGAGAAAGAGCGAGGCGGAGCAGGAAATTTATCTTGTCGGCTTTAAGAAGCTTCTGACCGGCGGACTCAACACAAAGATATTCGAGCTGCCCTTTGACGACAGCGTCCCCCATAACGAGGGGCAGGCCTTATGCCGGCGGCTCCTGTCCGCTCGGGGGGAGGACTTCGCCGAATGCTGCAACGCTTACATAGAACGGCTTTCCAACAATTATACTTACGATTCGGATATCGTCGTTTCCTTCGCCGGCGGCAAATACAGCAAACCTGCGGGCAGGAAAAGCCGTAAGGGCGAGGAGGCTTCCCTTGACGGCATTGACGACACGTCCTTCGGTTATGAGTTCGTGCTCATTAGTGTCAGCAGGGCCGACGATTGCAAGCGCGGCATCTATTACAGCGCGGCCACGGACCGGTTTGAGCTCAGCTCCTCTCTGAACAAGGAGGTTAATCTGCCGGCGCCCATCGACGGCTTTATCTACCCCGCCATCGGTGATTTCGGCCCGGATGCCAACAAGCTCCTGTACTATACGGCGAAGGCCAATGTCCGGAACGAGGCGCTTCTGGCAAACGTCCTCAATTGCCGGCTGGACTTGACCGCCAGAGAGGAACGGGAGCGGTTTGACACGCTTCTCCGCCTCGTCAGCGGCGGCAAAATCAAGCCGGAGGTTTTGAAAAACATCAGCAGCGCCGTCAGCGAGAAGCTGGAGGCTGATCAGGAGGACGGTGAAACCGTCACGCTTGACGCCGCCGAGCTGCGGGACATCTTTGAAGAGAGCGGCATTCAGGACCTCAGCGGCTTCGAGGATGCGTTTCATCAGGCCGCGGAAGAGGGTTATTTATTCAGGGCCGAAAGCCTTGTCGGCGGCAGCACGCGCTCTGTGCGCATCAGTACAGGAGTTTCCGATATCAACGTCGAGCTTGAAAACCTCGTCTGCGTCCGGCAGGTCATCAACGCCCGGGGCAGAAAGTGCCTGGAAATTGAACTGGGCGGCGACGCCGAAATCAACGGCATCCCGCTGGAGACAGAGAATCTGTAAGACTGATTGATTGATGCAGTATATATGGCATGACATACAAGGTCACAATAAGGGCGCTCGCATCAAGCCCGGAGAGGACATCGGCGTCGAGATCCATCCGGACCTTGACCAATTCCTCCGCATCGAGCAAGGGCGGGGCCTTGTCAAAATGGGCAACCGGCGCGACGACATGAATATGCAGGCAAATGTCGCCGAAGACGACGCCATCATCATCCCCGCCGGTACATGGCACAATCTTACCAACACGGGCGGAGCACCGCTGAAGCTGTATTCAATTTATGCACCGCCCCCGCACCCGAGAGGTACGGTCCACATAACAAGAGCCGACGCAATGGCTGCCGAAGAGCATCACTGAGAAGCGACATGCACAT
>CAZJCH010000464.1:0-2311 GCA_964544005.1 uncultured Papillibacter sp. | reverse complement strand
GATCGTCGGGATGAGCATGGCGAGGTTCGTTTTGCCGGTGGCACTGGGGAAAGCGCCCGTGATATATTTCTTGTTGCCCTCGGGGTCTGTGACGCCGAGGATCAGCATGTGCTCGGCCATCCAGCCCTCGTCCCGCGCCTGGGCGGAGGCGATGCGGAGGGCGAAGCATTTCTTGCCCAGGAGCGCGTTGCCGCCGTAGCCGGAGCCGTAGGACCAGATCATGCGCTCTTCGGGGAAATGGCTGATATATTTTTCTTCCATCGGCGCGCAGGGCCAGGCCACGTCCTTTTGGCCTTTTTCCAAGGGGGCTCCGACGGAATGCAGGCATTTGACGAATTCGCCGTCACCCAGGACATCCAGAACCTTCGTGCCGGTCCGTGTCATGATGTGCATGTTGACGACAACATAGATGCTGTCTGTAATTTCAATGCCGATCTTGGACATTTTCGAGCCGACCGGTCCCATTGAAAAGGGAATCACGTACATGGTTCTTCCCCGCATACACCCGGTGTATAGCGACGTCATCGTGGCCTTCAGCTCGGTGGGGTCGATCCAGTTATTTGTCGGGCCGGCATCCTCCTTTTTTCTGGAGGCAATGAAGGTCCTGTCCTCGACGCGGGCGACATCCGAGGGATGACTGCGGAACAGGTAGCAGCCCGGCCGCTTTTCAGGGTTCAGCGGTATCGCCATTCCGGCGCGTACGGCCTCCTGCAGCAGACGGTCATAGGTTTCCTGAGAACCGTCATACCATTCCACCTTGTCCGGCCGGCACATTCTTGCAACTTCTTCGACCCAATCCTGCAGTTTTTTGTTCGTCATCGCAATATCCTCTGTTTCATCGTTTTTTTTTATAAAAAACCGACAATTTTGAAGCTTGCGGTCTATGATATTGCAGTTATGCTTCCATCACCTTGAGCTTGTCGGAAACTATAAGCTTCGCGTCCGTCACGGCCTGCACGTCCTGTACTGTCAGACCGGGAGCGATCTCAGTGAGGACGATGCCTTCCTTTGTGATCTCCATGGCGCCCATCTCTGTGATGATTTTTTTAACGACACCGACAGCCGTCAGCGGGTAAGAGCACTGCTTCATGATCTTGGGCGCGCCTTTCAAATGATGCTCCATCGCGACGATGACTTCCTTGGCGCCGACGACGAGGTCCATCGCGCCGCCCATACCGGGGACCTTTTTGCCCGGGACCATCCAGTTGGCGATGTTCCCTTTCTCGTCGACCTGCAGCGCCCCGAGGATCGTCACGTCCACATGGCCGCCCCGGATGATCGCAAATGAGGTCGCGCTGTCAAAAAAGCTCGCGCCAGGAAGTACCGTAATCGGAAAACCGCCCGCATTGCAGATCTCGCTGTCTTCCTCGCCGGGATTTGCGGCGGGTCCGGCACCCAGGATACCGTGTTCGGCCTGCAGGGTGATATGGACACCTTCCGGCACGTAGTTTGCCACCAGCGTCGGCAGCCCGATGCCGAGATTCACGACATCGCCGTCTTTTAATTCCTTCGCGACACGCGCGGCAATAAAATTTTTAGCGTCCATATATATCCTCCGACTGCACAAGCGCGTTAACAAAAATTCCCGGGAGCGTTACGAGCTCCGGGTCCAGCTCCCCGACCTCCACGATCTTCCGTGCTTCGGCAATGACATAATCGGCGGCTCTGGCCATGAGGGCGCCGAAGTTTTTCGTGGACCCGCGCATGTAGCAGTTGCCGAATTTATCGGCCACCGTCGCTTTCACGATGGCAACGTTTCCGCGGAGCGCCGTCTCCAGCAGATACTCGCGTCCGTCAAACGTCCGTTTTTCCTTTCCCTCTTCTATCACCGTTCCGACGCCGACAGGCGTATAAAAAGCGGCGATGCCGGCGCCGCCGCAGCGGATCTTTTCGGCCAGCGTCCCCTGGGGGTACAGCGTCACGCTGTCGGGATCGTCGATGAGCATCTGGCCCGTCATTTGATTCGCGCCGATATAGGACGCGTGGACACGGGTGACACGCCCCTGTTTCATGACCTTGATCATGTTGGAATCGGCAACGCCCGTATCATTGGATACGACGGTCAGGTTCTTTGCAGTGCTTTCCTCCAATAGGGTTTTTATCAGTGTTTCGGGACTCCCCGCCATTAAAAAGCCGCCGACCAGGAGGGTGTCTCCGTCCTTAATGTTCCCAACGGCTTCCGAGGCGGTCATTAGTTTATCCAAAGCAATACTCTCCCCGCTGTTTAATTATATTCAAAAAAGCCTTTGCCTGTTTTTCTGCCAAGGAGGCCGCCTCTGACCATCTGCTTTAAAAGCACGTTTGGCCTGTA
>CAZJCH010000463.1:0-2314 GCA_964544005.1 uncultured Papillibacter sp. | reverse complement strand
ATTACTTCTCTTCTCTTCTCTTCTCTTTTCTTTTCTTTTTTCTTTCTTCTTTCCTCTTTCTTCTTTAAATCCATTGTCGTCCGATAAGCGCCGCAACAGTTTACCGGCTATACGCTTCCCGGCTCAGGGCATACAGGAATTCGGTTGTCCGGGGGTGCTGGGGGTATACGGTGTTCAGGAAGACGTTATGATATCCGCCGTACATATCCATGAACCGCTGCGCACACGCGAGCGCCTCTGCGTCTGTCATATCGGGCGTTGAATCGGTGGGAATGCCGAGAACGACCCTATCGCCGATCAGCCTGTATAAAAGCTCGAAATCGTTGATCTCCTGGGGCAGCCACATATCCACCCCGCTCTCCGCGATAGCGGGGGCCAGAAGCTCGTTTTTACCGCAGCAGTGCAGCTCCAGATACATCCCCCGCTTGTGGCAGGATTCGGCGATCCGCCGTATATAGGGCACAAGCATTTCTCTGGCGGTATCGAGAGAGAACTGGGGGCCGCGCTGCGTACCCCAGTCGTCGTTAAACATGACGATATCGGAGTTGTAATACCTCCTGTAACGGTCCAGCAGTCCGTCGTAAAACACGCATAGCCTGTCGAAGAAGCGGTGGACCCCGGGCTTGTGATCCTCGTCTATGTAGGCCAGCATCACCTTGTCGAAGTCCAGCATAGATATAAGCCGCTCGTTGAGACCGTTAACGAAGCTCAGGCGCCGCATCCGGTCCTCCGAGAGCATTTTTGCGTTTCTCAGCGCGCTGCCCTCCCAGTCCCAGGCGTCCGGGTCGGGAAATGTGATATAGTCCTCCCAATGCGCAATATCTTTGATTTTCGGGCTGCCGGGCCGCACCATAGCGCCCATTGTCACGGGCACATATTCCCACGCCACCCCAAACATGTCGAGCCCGCAGGACACATTGCCGCCCGATGGCGGCATTTCGCCCGGCAGTATCGGATCCGTTTCGATGACCCAGGCCCGCGCCATATTGTCCGGTATAATCCGCGGCGCGAAAAGAAGCATGTCGTCGTTCGTCGGCAAGTAAACAGGTTTGCCGCCGGTCAGCATACGCCTGAAATTCTCCTCGGGTGAGATGGGGAAGTTCCTTTTCGGTGTCGTTTTATCCTTGAACAGAATACCCGCATAATCGCCGATCTGCCGCCATTCCGCCGCATATTTTTCCGTCAGCACTTTCATAAAGTCCCCTCCGTGTTATGAAGCATAAAATGTTAAATCTGCTTTATTATTTTCGCCGTCGTCAGTCGCCAGCTGTGGTCAAGCATGTCGTGCAGGGCGTCCTCGGGGACGTCGGAATCGATACGGACGGTATTCCAGTGAACCTTGTTCATGTGGAAAGCCGGCGTGACGCCCGCGTAGAGCTGGCGCAGGAAGTCGGCACGCAGGGGCTCGCATTTCAGGTTGACGCACAGTCCTTCACGCTCATAGATGAACGCGAAGCCTTTTTTGTTCAGCCTGTGACGCATGACGGTCCAGGCTCCGGCGTCATTAATGTCGTCGAAGGGGTAATCCTCATAGGCGTCGGGATATGTCAGGCAGTACTCAATCAGCTCCCGGCGCGTCATAGGATGCGCGCCTCCCATTCCAGCTGTTTAAACCCGACGAGAACGAAGCCGTCTCCCAGGAGGATCGGCCGCTTCACGAGCATCCCATCCGTTGAAAGCAGCCTGAGCTGCTCGTCGTCGCTCATATCCGCCAGCTTGTCCTTCAGACCGAGCGCCTTGTAAGCCAGCCCGCTTGTATTGAAAAACCGCCGCAGCGGCAGCCCGCTCATCCGATGCCATGTTCTCAGCTCTTCAAGCGTCGGGTTTGACAGCTTGATATCCCTGAAATCGTAAGCAGCGCCGCGCCCGTCAAGAAACGCCCGCGCCCTTTGGCAGGTGGTGCATTTGGGATAACAGATAAATGTCATAACGCGCTCCCCTTCAAACGGCATTTCGCCTTTATTTTCCAATTTTCCGCCATGCGCTATTGTCATATGTGCTCTATCGACATATAATATACAATAGTTGCCAATCAAATGCAATGATGGGGGATACGATGGACAAGCTGGCGGCGCTAAAGCAATACTTCGGGCATTCCGCATTCAGGCCGGGGCAGGAGGCGCTGATTGACGCGCTTTTTGCGGGGCGGGACGTGCTGGGCGTCATGCCCACGGGAGCAGGGAAATCTGTTTGCTATCAGATACCGGCGCTGCTGCTGGAGGGGGTGACGCTCGTTGTGTCGCCGCTCATCTCGCTGATGAAGGATCAGGTGGCCGCGCTCGTTCAGGCGGGCGTGCCGGCGGCGTTCATCAAC
>CAZJCH010000462.1:0-2317 GCA_964544005.1 uncultured Papillibacter sp. | reverse complement strand
TGAGGATATCTATCCGTCCGAATGCCGAAATCACTTCGGATACCATATCGTCGATGCTGGAGGCACTCAGGATGTTTGTCCTGCAGCCGATGAACCGGCGTCCTGCCGCCAGTGTTTCCTTTTCAAGCTCGGCTGCACGCGACGGGTCCATGTCCGCGATGGCGATATCCGCGCCGTTTTGCATCAATGCCGCGGAGATATTAAGCCCGAGGCCGCCCGCGCCGCCTGCAATCAGCGCCTTCTTGCCTTCAAGCGAAAACATATTCTGATAGTTATCCATATAAATACCTCAAATTGTCTTGTAATCGGGATTGAGTATGTGCGGCGAATCCTTGCCGTTTAAGAAGTCATCCGCGATATCGATTGCCATCTTGAAGATGCTCCACAATGATTCGACGGTCTGGCTCGAAACGTGCGGCGTCAGAATGATATTATCAAGGCCGATCAGCGGCGAATCCGTCTCAAGCGGCTCCTGCGCAAACACATCAAGCGCAGCGCCGCCGATTTTTCCGGCTTTCAGTACAGTATAAAGCGCGTCCTCATCGATAATGTTGCCCCTGGAGGTATTGACTATGACCGCCGTATCCTTCATGAGGGAGAGCATCTTAAGATCCACAATATGGTGCGTCTGCTTCGAATAAGGAACATGCAGCGTAATCGCATCGGAAATCCTGAACAGTTCCTCAAGGCTCACGAGCTCGACATTCTTCTGCTTCATGAGCTCGACGTTGGGGAATGGGTCATAAGCCACGAGGCGGCAGCGAAAGCCCTTCAACAATTCGGCGACTGTCTGGCCGATGGCGCCGAATCCCATAATGCCGACAGTACTGCCGATCGTCTCCCGCGCCACATTCTTTTCCCACTTGCCGCTTACGACGCATTTTTGGTTGACTTTGAGCTTCCTGCGCGCCGCCAGCATGAGCGTCACCGCCATCTCTGCAACGCCGAGCGTGTTGGCGCCCGTTGTCCTTGCAATGGCAAGGCCGCGCCGTGTTGCCGCCTCAAGATCGACTTTGTCATAGCCAACGCCGAAGCGGACGAGCAGCTTTGTCCGTCCGTTCAATTGGCCAAATATTTCATCATTGTAGGGCTCGACATCGATAATGCCCACATCGGCTTCGTTTAGTGCCCTGAGAACTTTCTCCTGACTAAAGGGCATCTGAAGCTCCCATTTATATTCATGACCGAGCCCGTTGGCATAAGCCTCTGCCTTCTTGTTGAGCTCAGCAAAGATGTCCGATGTGTCTCCGAAGAATGAGACGATTCTTTTCATTCGATGACCTCCGTTTGCGGTAAATGATTTTTTTCGACATTGTGTGCATGTTTTATACTTGAAGTATACAAGTTGCATTTATTATTTTCAAGTCTTTCTTTAAATAAAATTTTGATGAATATTTGTCTATATTGCTTGCTTGTATTTTTTTATTGCATATCGAAAATAAACGTTGTATACTACACGTATTACGTCGTGCGTGATAAAGATGGGAGAGATGAGCCATCAGCTCGAAAAACCAGGATTTAAAGAACAGAGCCTACGAAATAATCAAAGATAAGCTGGTCAATTGTGAATTTACGCCCGGTTCTCTTCTTAATGAGGCACAGCTCGCTTCCGAGCTGGGATACAGCAGGACTCCGGTCAGAGAAGCGCTTAACAGGATAGAAAATGAGGGTTTTATTCGTGTTCTGCCAAAGAAGGGCATTTATGTGACGGATGTAACCCTTAACGATGTCGTTCAGATCTTCCAGACGCGGCTCGAGATTGAGCCAATCGCACTGAGGCTGGCAGCGCCCTACCTTCCGGAGAAGGAGCTCCTCTATTTCAGGGACAGCTTTAGCGGTGATGAGTCAGACGTCCGCTGCGGCTTCCGCCTGGATACCGCCATGCACCTGTTTATCATCGAGCATTGCGGCAACCATTTTATTATCGACATGATGCATCAGGCCTTTGACCAAAACACGCGCGTCATCATCTCCAGCAAGCAGAACGAGACAAAAATCCACGATGCGCGAAAAGAGCATCTGGAAATCATAAATCTTCTGCTTGATCATCAAGCGAAAGAGGCGCAGGCCGCACTTTATTCACATATAGAAAACTGTAAAAAGGCTGCGTTGGATTACTTTTACAATCTCCAGGCCTTCGCTTCCCAGCCCTCTCCAACTTATAAAGCGCAGCTGAGCATGAGCCTTTTAGGCCGCTGATTCGCATGCACCGACATAAAAAGCAAAAACTCTGTAGTCATTAAAAACTACAGAGTTTTTTATTGGAGCTGCTATCCAGATTCGAACTGGAGACCTCGTCCTTACCAAGGACGCGCTC
>CAZJCH010000461.1:0-2331 GCA_964544005.1 uncultured Papillibacter sp. | reverse complement strand
GAGACGACGAAGATCGGCAGCAACGTGAAAATCTATCAGGGCGTGACACTGGGCGCGCTCTCCACAAGAGGCGGCCGGAACCTTCAGGGGGTAAAACGCCACCCCACGCTGGAGGACGACGTCACCGTCTATTCCTCCACCTCCATTCTGGGTGGCGATACTGTCGTCGGCCGCGGCGCCGTCATCGGCAGCAACGCCTTTATCACGAAGTCGGTCGCGCCCGAAACACGTGTCAGCATCAAAAGCCCGGACTTGGATTTCAAAACGCTTAACAAAGCGCACGAGGCCTTATGAAAAACCGTTTCTGGATCATCGTCATTTCGGCCATATTTGTCATATCGGCGGTTATCGCCGTCCTTCAGTATACCCATAAGGCGCCGGGGCAGTTCGCGGAAATCTATCAGGACGGTGTCCTGATTCAGACCGTCGACCTGGGAAAGGACGCGGAATTCACGATCACAAACGACGGCGGCGGCTACAACACGATCCTGGTCAAAAACGGGGCCATTTCGGTCATCGAGGCCAATTGCCCCGACAAATACTGCATCCATCAGGGAGCGATTTCCGGCGGTGCGCAGCCCATCGTCTGCCTGCCCAACAAGCTCGTCATTAAGATCGCAGAACCGTCGGGGGACGAGCCCGACATCATCGTGGGGTGAGGTTATGAAGCCGAAAGAACTGATTAAGCTGGCCCTTCTGACAGCCGTGGCGCTCATCATTTTCGTCGTCGAGGCGCAGATCCCCGTGCCGATCCCCTTCCCCGGCGTCAAGCTGGGGCTTTCCAATGTTGTGACGCTCTTTGCCATCTACACGATCGGGCGCAGGAAGGCGGTCCTCGTCCTGCTCCTGCGGATCGTTCTCGGCAGCCTCATTACCGGCCAGGTCGCATCAATGGCTTTTTCCCTGGCGGGCGGCCTTTTGTGCTATATTGTCATGTGCGTTGTATATCAATTCGCCTCCGAGCGCCAGATTTGGGTCGTCAGCGTCTTCGGCGCTATCGGCCACAACCTCGGCCAGATCATCGTCGCCGCCTTCGTCGTCGGTACAACCTCCGTCGTCTTCTACCTGCCGATCCTCACCGCCTCCGCCATCGTCACAGGACTCTTCACCGGCCTCTGCGCCCAGTATCTTATTAAGCGCTTGAAAAAGCTCAACATGTACTGACTCCAATCCAATATGACCTGATTCCTGTTTTATGGACTGAAATACAAAACGGCACTTAGCTTTATATCTGAGTGCCGTTCATTCTAATTATTCGCTTTTCAACCGGTCCGTTATACACGGCCTCGAAAGCCGCCGCTGCGCGGTCTGGGGCTTTGTTTTTTGCCGCCGCCGAAGCCCCTGCCGGGATTTGGCTTCCTGCCATCCAAACCCGATCTGCCATACGTTTTCTGGATGCCCGTATCGGGCATGGCGACAAGCGGATATGGGTGCTCCGATACGACGGTTAATTTTCTCCCTGTTAACCACTCAATGTCTGAGATCAATAATTTCTCCGGGCCATCGCTGAAAGAAACAGCTGTTCCGCCGAGCCCCGCCCGGCCTGTTCTGCCGATTCTGTGGACATAATCCTCCGGCGACTCGGGTATATCGAAATTAACGACGTGCGACAGCTCAACGATGTCAATGCCCCGCGCGACAATGTCCGTAGCGACCAGTACGCGCGACTTGCCGGCCTTGAACCGCGCCAGCGCCTGCTGGCGGGCCTGCTGAGACTTGTTGGCGTGAATGACGTCGCATTCCTCTCCCGCCTCCCGCAGCGCCTCCGTCAATTTGTTCGCGCCGTGCTTTGTCCTCGTAAAAACAAGTGCCGAATAAATTCCCGCATCCTTCAGCAGATGGATCAGCAGCTTTGTTTTGTTCGATTTATTGACAAAATAGACGAGCTGCTCCACGCTGTCCACCGTTGACGCAGCGGGCGTCACGGCGACCTTGACGGGGTCCCGCAGGAGCCTGTCCGCCATTTTTTCAATATCCGGCGGCATCGTGGCCGAAAACAGCATTGTCTGTCTCTTCTCGGGGAGCTGCTCAATGATGCGCTCCACGTCGCGCGAAAACCCCATATCCAGCATGCGGTCCGCTTCGTCCAGCACAAAGCAGCTGATGTTTTTCAGCTCGACACATTTCTGCTGCAGAAGGTCCAATAGCCTGCCCGGCGTGGCCACGAGGATGTCGACCCCCGACCGCAGCGCCTGCACCTGCGGATTCTGAGATACGCCGCCAAAAACGACCACGTGCCTGAGCCCCGAAAACGCCCCGTAGGACGAAAAGCTGACACCGATCTGTGCGGCCAGCTCCCGTGTCGGCGTGAGAACCAGCGTTTTCAGTATC
>CAZJCH010000460.1:0-2339 GCA_964544005.1 uncultured Papillibacter sp. | reverse complement strand
ATTGGTTGTTTAAACTAACAAATTTGCGGTTTTACATTTTGTTAACCTTGAAAAACATGTTTATTTAATATACTATGAAAAGCGTAAAAATAACAGGAACCGCATTGGAGGCATGACATGAAAAAAGTCGCAGTGCTCATGGGCTCGGACAGTGATCTTCCCGTCGTCGCCGGCGCAATAAAACAGCTGAAAGCTTTTGATATCCCCTTTGAGGCGCGCGTCATATCCGCCCACAGAACGCCTTATGAGGCTGAGCGATTTTCCAAATCCGCGATTGAAAATGGCTTTGGCGTCATTATCGCCGCCGCGGGAAAAGCCGCCCACCTGGCCGGTGTCATGGCTGCTTATACGACGCTCCCCGTCATAGGACTGCCCATAAAATCCTCTACAATGGATGGTTTGGACAGTCTTTTATCAATGGTACAGATGCCGTCGGGCATCCCTGTCGCCACCGTGGCCATCGGTGGAGCCGATAATGCGGCTATTCTGGCCGCGCAGATTTTGGCGCTGAGTGACGACGTCCTGGCGCAAAAGCTGGTGGCATTTAAGGAAAGAATGGCAGCAGCCGTAATCGAGAAGGACAAAAAACTGCAAAGCGAGGTTAATAACATATGAAGAAACTCGAACAAATTTACGAGGGCAAGGCAAAAAAGGTATACAGGACGGATGATCCCGAGCTTCTCATCGTCGACTACAAGGACGATGCCACGGCCTTCAATGGCGAAAAGCGCGGCACAATATCGGGAAAAGGCGCCATCAACAACAGGATGACGAACCATTTCATGCGCCTTCTGGCGGCCGCCGACGTACCAAACCATTTTGTCGAGGAGCTTTCAGACCGGGAAACGCTTGTTAAAAGCGTGTCAATTGTCCCATTGGAAGTCATTATCCGCAATATCGCCGCCGGCTCTTTTTCAAAACGTTTCGGTGTAAAGGAAGGAACCGTTTTCAGAAAGCCGACTCTTGAGTTTTCATATAAAAACGACGCGCTTGGCGATCCCATGGTCAATGACTCTCACATATATGCCATGGAGCTGGCCGTGCCCGCAGAGCTTGCGCTGATCAGGGAATATTCCTTCAAAATCAATGAGCTTTTGAAATCGTCGCTTCATGAGTGCGGCATCACGCTTGTCGATTTCAAGTTGGAATTCGGCAAAACATCGGACGGTACGATCATCCTGGCCGACGAAATTTCACCGGACACCTGCCGTTTCTGGGATGCCAAAACAGGGGAAAAGCTTGACAAGGACCGTTTCCGGCAGGATCTCGGAAACGTCGAAGGCGCCTATCAGGAAATGGCCAGACGCCTTCTTGGCTAAAGCTCAGCATCACAGCCGATGAACGGGAGGACAGATAATTGGGTGGATTTTTCGGGGCGATCTCGAAGCGGGACTGCGTGCTTGATGTTTTTTTTGGCGTTGACTACCATTCCCACCTCGGTACGCGCAGAGGCGGCATGGCGGTTTACTCCGAGGAGTCGGGCTTTTCAAAGGAAATACACAATATAGAAAACTCGCCTTTCAGGACGAAATTTGAAGGCGACCTCCATGACATGCACGGCAACAGCAGTATCGGCTGCATCAGCGATTCGGACCCACAGCCACTTTTGTTTCGGTCGCATCTTGGTGAATATGCAATCACAACGGTCGGCATCATCAATAACAGCGACGCGCTTATACGCACATTTTTAAAGGATGGCTTCTTGCATTTCAGCTCAATGTCCGGCGGTAAGATTAACACGACGGAGCTGACGGCAGCGCTTATCAATCAAAAGCAAAGCCTTACAGAGGGTATACGCCATGCGCAGGAATCGATTGACGGTTCCATGAGCATCCTCATACTTACCGATCACGGTATCATAGCAGCCAGAGACAGGCTGGGTCGGATGCCTGTGCTCATCGGCGAAAGCGAAGACGGTCATTGTGTTTCCTTTGAGTCCTTTGCCTATATCAAGCAGGGCTATCATGACGTCAGGGATCTTGGGCCGGGAGAAATCGTCCTTCTGACGGCCGACAGCGTTGAGGTGCTGTCCCCACCCAGGGATGAAATGAAAATATGCGCTTTTTTATGGACGTATTACGGCTATCCGAATTCCAGCTACGAAGGTGTCAATGTCGAGATTATGCGCAACCGCAACGGGCAAATCATCGCACGCAGTGATATGAAGAACGGATTAATGCAGGAAATCGATTACGTGGCGGGCGTTCCGGATTCCGGTGTCCCTCATGCGATCGGATACGCCAACGAAAGCCGTGTTCCGTTTGCCCGTCCATTTGTTAAATATACGCCCACCTGGCCACGCAGTTTCATACCTTCCGACCAGAAGGTACGGAATCAGG
>CAZJCH010000459.1:0-2351 GCA_964544005.1 uncultured Papillibacter sp. | reverse complement strand
AGATGGTACTCCACAAGCGCGTTGTCGGTCAGGACGATGCCGTCACGGCAGTCGCCAAGGCACTTCGGCGCGGGCGCGTCGGCTTGAAGGACCCGAAGCGGCCCATTGGATCCTTCTTGTTCCTGGGCCCGACAGGCGTCGGCAAGACGGAGCTATGCAAAGCGCTGGCAGAAGCCATGTTCGGCGACGAGAACGCCATGCTGCGTGTCGACATGTCCGAATATATGGAAAAGCATACCGTATCAAAGCTGATTGGCTCGCCGCCGGGCTATGTCGGCTACGACGAAGGCGGTCAGCTGACGGAAAAAGTACGCCGTAAACCGTATTCCGTCCTGTTGTTCGATGAAATCGAGAAGGCCCACGAGGATGTTTTCAATATTCTGCTCCAGATCATGGAGGACGGAAGACTGACAGATTCCCAGGGTCGCCGCGTTGATTTTAAAAATACGATCATCGTCATGACATCCAACGCCGGCGCGCGCAGCATCACCGACAAGCAAAAGAAGCTCGGCTTTGCGCCTCTAGGCGGCAACGAAGAGGAACGGAGCTTTGAGAGCATCAAGAGCGCCGTCATGGAGGAGCTCAAGCGCATGTTCAAGCCGGAGTTTTTAAACCGTGTCGACGAGACGATCGTCTTCCACCAGCTCAGCCGCGAAAACATCCGGGAGATCAGCGCGAAGATGCTGGAGACAGTCATCGCCCGCGTTAAAGCCATGGGCATCGACATGACGGCCGACAGCGCGGCCCTTGACCTGCTGTCCGAAAAAGGCTTCGACCCCGTCTACGGCGCAAGGCCACTCAGACGCGCCATCCAGAACGCCGTCGAGGACGCCGCCGCCGAGAAGATCCTCGAAGGCAGCATCAAAGCAGGCGACAAGGTCACCGTCACCGTGACCGACGGCAAAATCGAGCTTGTGGCAAACGCCGAAATAAAAGAACCGGTAAAAGCCGGCGTATAGAACAAGAACGCGCTGTAGGGGCGGACCTTGTGTCCGCCCTTTTGCGTATCCGCGCGCACCAAGGAGGGCAGACACAAGGTCTGCCCCTACGAAACGAATACATGATTAACCCGGTTCCCTGATACCATAACATTCTTCTCCAGCAGCGCCATATAAAACGTTGATTCGATCTCCCGCCAGTTTTTCTTCCGCCTGTCACCGAAGGACATGTGCACGCCGCCGACGGCGTAGCCGCTCCTCTCGGGGAGCCAGGAAGCGGGGAAGAGATAGGTGTCGCGCTCTGTCCTGTACGTCTCAAGCTGACGGCGGACGGCCTCAAACCAGTGCGTCTTGACAGCGGGCGGGTAATTCGAGATATGCTGTGCAAAGTACAGAAGCCGGAACGGCTGCCGGCCGCCTAGAAACGCTTCGACGTTGTCCCAGCCGGGGAATTTGGCGTCCCAGCCCATGGAGAGATACCGCCGTTTGCCCTCGATAAGGATGCCGTATCCATCGTTGATCTCGCGGTGGTAGCGGTCGTCGGCGATATAGCGGATCACATCATCGACCTTCGCCGATATGATCTCATCGCCGAGTTTATAGAGTTTGTACAGGCCCAGGATGTCATAGATGAGCGGGTAGCAGAAGCCGTCATTGTCAACCAGCTCCGGCTTTAAAAACTTGTGCTGTCGCCAGGCGGGTGGCACACCCGGCAGCCTGTCCCGCACCTCATCTGAAATATAGATGTCATAGGAACCCCGACGAACAAACTGCCAGAGCACATCCAGGTTCCCGAGCATATAGTCCGTGACGACCCGGTCGTCAAAACCCGCCAGACTCAGAAGGTTTGAGGACAAAATCGAATAAAAACCTATCATTTTTCGCTTTTGCGGATTGGCGGCGTTTTTTTCGAGTTCGCCGAGAAAGAAACCGGCGGCGTCCCTTACGGCGGCGAGCCCGGCGTGCATACCGAGCTGAGCGCATTTTTGTATCGCGTTTTCAAAGTGTGCGTCCAGGCATCCGTGGTATCTCTCTCTCGGCTGTTTGCCTTCCTGCTTCAGATTGCTGAGCCAGCGCGCCACCTCAGGGTGGCTGAGATACTCCTCTTCGATTTGACGAGCCGCCTCGCTGTCGCGGCAGAGCTCTCTTAAAACTCTGTATTTCACCGGAATGTCTGCGTTTTCGAGAAGCCATTGATACGCGTCATGACACATAAACGTCACCCCACAGCCTGATTATTGGCATAAATGAAATAATTACCATCCCATTGTATCATCAGGAAAGCCCGATATCAAGGCGGACCGATATACAGGATTCCAGAAAAAGTATTGACGAAAGGTAGCGCGCAACGTATAGTAAGGTCATACCGTTCAACGAAACGGCAGTGTAAAGGAGTGTCAAAATGCCCGCCAA
>CAZJCH010000458.1:0-2357 GCA_964544005.1 uncultured Papillibacter sp. | reverse complement strand
TATCAATTCTCTGCAACAAAGTTGGAGCAGGATACGGGAATCGAACCCGCATGTCCAGCTTGGGAAGCTGGCATTCTACCACTGAACTAATCCTGCGGAGGTATCATTAATTTTAACACAACTTTTTGCAAATGCAAGCATAAATTGTCCCGCCGGCCGAGGTCATATTTGTCCGGCTTGTTTCATATCCCTGTATACCAAGGAGGGATTTGTCTATGAAAAAACTGATCTCAATTTTGCTCATTATAGCGCTAATTTTCGCCATATCCGTACCGGCCATGGCAGAACCGGCGGAGGTATCGGATGGCGTGCCGGTGTTTTTGGAGGAGGATGACAACGAGGTTGTCGACGCGGCGGTATTTGATGAGGAACCGCCCGTTTCAACACTGGCGGAGCTGAAGATATCGGCGCCGTCGGCGATATTGATGGAAAAAGAGACCGGCAGGGTGATCTATGAGAAGAACGCCGATGAAAGGCTGGAGCCGGCCAGTGTCACGAAAGTCATGACGATCCTTCTGATTGTGGAAGCCATCGAAACCGGAAAAATCACGCTGGAAGATATGGTGACCACGAGCGCTTATGCGGCCTCGATGGGGGGTTCGCAGATTTGGCTGGAGGAAGGCGAGCAGATGAGCGTGCGCGATATGCTCAAATCCGTCATCGTCGCGTCGGCCAACGACTGTGCCGTGGCCCTGGCGGAGCTCATATCGGGCTCGGAATCCGTCTTTGTGGCGAAAATGAACACCCGTGCCCAGGAGCTGGGAATGACGAATACGAACTTCACAAACTGTTCGGGTCTTCTGGACGACAGAACCCATACGACGACGGCGCGGGATATCGGCCTGATGTCCCGGGAACTGATCAGGCACGATATCGTCAAGGAATTCACGAAAATCTGGATGGACACCGTCCGCAACGGCGAATTCGGCCTCTCCAACACCAACAAGCTGATCTACTATTATAAGGGTGCAACGGGGCTGAAGACAGGCTTTACGAGCCGTTCGATGTATTGCCTGTCGGCGACGGCTGAGCGGGATGGCGTTGAGTATATTGCCGTTGTCCTGCACTGCGAGACGTCGGCCAACCGATTCGAGAGTGCGAAGACACTCTTGAGCTACGCATTTGCCAATTACGCGCTGATCTCTGTTTATCCTGACCGGGCCCTGCTGCCGGTCCGGGTGGAGCTGGGCAAGGTGCCGTACGTCCAGCCGGTGATTCAGGGAAACGACAAGCTGCTCATCGATAAGGACGCGGCACCGTCGGTGACGAAGGAGGTCCAGGTTACCGACAAGGTAACGGCGCCGGTAAACGCCGGCGGCAAGCTCGGCACCCTCACCGTAAAAAGCGGCGACACTGTGCTGGGCGAATTCCCGATTGTCGCCGGTGACAGCGTCGGACGCCTCAACTGGGGCGACGTGTTCACAAAATTTTTAAAGATGTTATTTTTAGGAGGGTTGTAATAATTCGTTCGTTGGGATAAAATACTAATGACAAAGAAGAAGCCGGAGGCGAATGCTTATGATCAAAGCCGACCTGACAGGGGTGACGGCGTTTATCAGCGAACAGGACATTTTACCCGGGATGGGCAAAAAGCTCCTGGAACGTCTGTACGGCGGTGATATAGGGCGCGGCGGCTCCGGCTGGCTGCGCCTGCCGAAAGAGTACGGTGAAGGTGTCTCAAGCGGCATCAGGGAAGCTGCGGGCCGGATCGGCGGCGATTCGGCGGCACTTGTTGTCATAGGCATCGGCGGCTCCTATCTTGGGGCCCGGGCCGCGCTGGATTTTGTAAAATCACCGTATTACAATCTCCTCGGCAAAAAAACGCCGGATATATATTTCGTCGGCTATAACCTGTCCGGAGAATATCTGGAACAGGTTATCGCTTTAATCGGAGGGCGGGACTTCTCCGTCAATTATATCTCAAAATCCGGCGGGACCATTGAGCCGTCCATCGCCTTCAGGGTATTTAAAAGCCTGTTGGCGGCAAAGTACGGGGAGGACTGCGCTAAAAAGAGGATTTATGTCACGACGGACCCGACGCAGGGGAAGCTCAGGGCGCTGGCTTCCCGCGAAGGATATATGTCGTTTGCGATCCCAGAAGACATTGGGGGGCGTTACAGCGTCCTCACCGCCGTCGGGCTGCTGCCGGCAGCCGTGGCTGGAATCGACATCGACGAAATGATGGCCGGCGCGCGGGAGACGATGGAAAAAAGCGAGGCGGACGCGCTTAAATACGCGGTTGCCCGGCAGGCTCTTTACAGGTGGGGGAAGAAGATCGAGCTCCTCTGCTGCTTTGAGCCCTGTTTTCATTTTATGGGTGAGTGGTGGAAGCAGCTGTTCGGCGAGAGCGAGGGGAA
>CAZJCH010000457.1:0-2370 GCA_964544005.1 uncultured Papillibacter sp. | reverse complement strand
GAACAGGATGTCCACGCCGGCGGTTCCGGCTGCGGCTGCTCGGCCAGCGTCCTTTCCGGACATCTTTTGAACGGCATGCGCGCCGGTCGCTGGAAAAAAATTCTGTTTGCCGCCACAGGCGCGCTTCTTTCGCCAACCTCGACGCAGCAGGGTGAAAGTATCCCCAGTATTTGCTGCGCCGTATCCATTTCGGCGACGAAATAGAGAGGTATTTGATATGGATATTTTTATGGAATATGTCAAAGCGTTTGCCGTCGGCGGCGCGTTCTGCCTGATCGGGCAGATCATCATCGATAAAACAAAGCTGACGCCCGCAAGGATCTTGACGTCCTACGTCGTGGCCGGCGTCATCCTCGGCGCCGTGGGGCTTTACAAGCCGCTCGTCAACTGGGCCGGTGCTGGGGCGACGGTGCCGCTCACCGGCTTCGGCTATGTGTTGGCCGAAGGCGTCAAAAAAGCCATTGACGAAAAAGGGGTCATCGGCATTTTCACCGGCGGCTTTACCGCCGCCGCCGGCGGCATCTGCGCCGCAGTATTTTTCGGTTATGTGATCGCACTGCTCTTCAAGCCGGGAGATAAGAGCTGATGAAAAAACGGGCGGCCGTATGGTCGCCCGTTCGGTTGTTCTCAGATATCAGATATAAACGTGTGGAATAAAATTGTCTATGGCGTATTTTTCTGCGGCGGAGCCCTCGACGACGCCGAGCATCATGCCGCGACGGGAATAAAAGGCTGTGTTGCCGATCGCAGAAACTGCCGCGGGGATATCGAGTTTGCTCAGACGAATACAGTCATAAAAGGCGCTCTCACCGATTTTTTCAACGCTCTCGCCTATTGTCACGCTGTTGAGATGCTCGCACATGCGGAAGGCCCAGTCCTCGATATCGACGACGTCGTCGCCGATGACGACGCACTCGAGCTTCTTGCAGCCGTAGAAACAGTCGTTGCCGATCCTTTTCAGCGTGCCTGAGGGGATACTGACGGACTTGAGTGAAAGGCAGTTCCTGAAGGCGCCCATGCCGAAGGAGACGATAGTGTCGGGCAGCGCGATGTATTCCAGGTCCGTTATGAACGAGAAGGCGTAATTCCCGATATATTTGAGGTTTTTCGAGAGCTTCAGCTCCCGGATGGTCTGGCAGCCACGGAATGCACCGTGATAAACCGTCGTAATCGTGTCCGGCATCGTGATGCTGGTGAACTTGACGCGCCAGGCCATGGCAAAGCAGTCAAGGCCGATATGCGTCACCGGCAGGTTGTCCAGCTCGGCGGGGATCTCGACGGTCTTTTTGAGCCCGATGTATTTGACAAGCTCGACATGGTCCTCATAAACATTGTACAAATATTCGGCGTTTTTTCTCGTCATCGACACCTCAGTCGAAATGCCGGCCTGCGTCTGCTCAAAATACGGGTCGTAGGCCTTCAGATCAAAGCGGGACCGCTTGAGGTAAGGGACATTTGATAAAACGACCGTAACGGGGCCATCGGCGCTGTCCGACAGGACGGAGGCCTGATCCGTCTCGACATTGTTCGTTGCGATTTCATGAGCGGCGATCTCCAGCAGCGACGCGTATTCGTCGGAGAAGCTTGAAAAATCCCTGACGGCGTTCAGGTTGGAATCAAGCTCTTCAAGCAGAGACGTCTGAATATCGTTCTGCCATAACCTTTGCAGATTCTCAATCACATGCTGAATTTTGCGAACGTTATAATCATACTGCGTGATAATCGAACGCATATCAAGCGCCCCGTTTTTCAGGTCCTGGGGATCAATCCGCCCGCTTTTCATATCAGAATTTTTAATCCCGATTTTTGACAGAAGCCTTGCGATAACGCTTTTATTATCCTGTTTCTTTTCAGCCGGTATGGCAAAGGGACCGTAATCCTCATCAGTCTCCGCTGTCTTCTTCAGATCGGGGAGGCCCGAGAGAACCACTTGGACCGGTGCATCCTCTTCCTGCTCGTCTGAGGGTTTTTCGATGACGGCACGGTTTTGCGTGAGTGCCTCCGCCGCCATATCCAGAAACACGGTGAAATTTTCCACCTGCCCGGAATAGTCCGCGATTGACCCCTGCAAATTGCCCAGTTCTGCGATAAATGAAGTCTGGATATCATTCTGCCATAGAAGCTCCAGTTCTCCAGCCAGACAACGCATCTTGTGAACGTAGGAGTCATACCGGCCCCTGATTTCGCGCAGCTCGTTCGCCTTTGCTTTCAGAAGCTCTGCTGAAAATTCTTCCTTTTTCTCCTCGTAAGGATTTTCCATACCAAGCTTCATCTTCAGTTTGATAAAAGCATAATGGGCTTTCAGATTGACCTCTGGTTCCCTCATGCCTGGAAAGATCATATTGGCGGGCATTTCGACACTCCTTTACA
>CAZJCH010000456.1:0-2388 GCA_964544005.1 uncultured Papillibacter sp. | reverse complement strand
GTGTATGCCCGCGTCCAGCCGGAGCATAAGGTCCGCATCGTCAACGCCTGGAAGAGCGCGGGCTTCGTCACCGCCATGACGGGCGACGGCGTCAACGACGCGCCCAGCATCAAATCCGCCGACATCGGCGTTGGCATGGGCATCACCGGCACCGACGTCACGAAAAACGTCGCCGACATGGTCCTGGCCGACGACAACTTCGCCACCATCGTCAGCGCCGTCGAAGAAGGTCGCCGGATTTACGACAACATCCGGAAGGTCATCCAGTTCCTTTTAAGCTCCAACATGAGCGAGGTTATCAGCATCTTCGTTGCCACGCTCCTTGGATTTACGATCCTCAAGCCGGTGCATCTTCTGTGGATTAACCTGGTCACCGACAGCATCCCCGCCATGGCGCTGGGCATGGAGAAGGCCGAGCCGAATCTGATGTTGCGCTCCGCCCGCTCCCCGAAGGACGGCGTCTTCGCCGGCGGCATGGGTCCGGACATCGCTTATCAGGGTCTGATGGTCGCCATATTGACGCTTGCGGCTTATTTCATCGGCCACTTTATCGAATCCGGCCGGTGGGAGATCGCCCCGAGCCTTGACGGCATGACAATGGCGTTTCTGACGATGAGTATGGCGGAGATTTTCCATAGCTTTAACATGCGCTCACGGCGCGAGAGCATGTTCGGTTTGGGAACCTTTAATAAATTCCTTAACTGGGCGGGCATCGCGAGCCTTGCTTTAACGACGCTTATTATCTATGTTCCGTTTTTGGCAAAAGCTTTTGAGTTTGAACACATCAGTGTCACCGAATATGCCATCGCCCTGGGCCTCGCCGTCCTCGTCATCCCGATCGTCGAGCTCGTTAAGCTGATTCAGCGGAATAGGGCGAAACGTCATTGACTGTACGGGTGCCGGCCGACAGATGCGCCGTGCCGGCTTTTCCGTCATAGAATATAGCAGTTGACAATGCATCCGCTCTGCGGTATTATTTGGTAAACTTATTTAAGGATGGATTCACTTGCTTAAGACCTTCAATCAGACAACCACCATGACCATGCTGGGCTTGCTTTTGTAGACCGCCGTTACCGGCCGGCGACAAGGGTTGAGCTCTCTTGGTCGTCGGGTGTCACCATAAACAACACCTTATCGACGACATTTCGATAAGGTGTTTTATTTTTGAAAGGGGGTGATCGTCCTGATCGCCGCTGCATTACCGTCCGTCGGGCTGATGACCGGCGTCTCTCCAGGCTGCTTATAACAATAATTTTGGAGGGACATTATAATGAATTCAAAACCACGCATTGCTATTGTCGGCGCCACGGGGATGGTCGGCCGCGCCTTCCTGACGGTTCTTGAGGAGCAGGCGTTCCCCGCCGGGGAATATGTACTGTTCGCCTCCGCCCGCTCCGCCGGCACCGTCCTGCGCTTTCTGGGCAGGGACTATACGGTCCGGGAGCTCAGTGAAAAAAGCTTCGATTCTGGCTTCAATATCGCCCTTTTCTCCGCGGGTGGCGAAACAAGCCTGAAATTCGCCCCCATTGCCGCCGACAGGGGCTGCGTCGTCATTGACAACAGCTCGGCCTGGCGGATGGACCCGGCCGTCCCGCTGGTGGTGCCGGAGGTGAACCCGGACGACGTATGGAAGCATCGCGGCATTATTGCCAATCCCAACTGCAACGTCATCCCGGCATCCGTTGCCCTGAAGCCCATCTATGACGCCTACGGCATTAAACGCATCGTCTATTCCACGTACCAGGCCGTCTCAGGCGCCGGCCTCAAAGGCTGGGAGGATCTCGAAAACGGCCTGAAGGGACTGCCGCCTAAGAAATTCGCGCACCCCATCGCCGGGAACTGCCTGCCGCACATCGACGTATTTCTTGACAACGGCTATACAAAGGAAGAAATGAAAATGGTGAACGAGACGCGAAAAATCCTGGGCGACGGTTCCCTGCGCATCACCGCGACAGCTGTCCGGGTACCGGTGTTCACCGGGCACAGCGCAGCCGTCAGCGCGGAGCTTCTGCGGCCGTACGATCTGGCTGAGTTGAAGGGAAGGCTGGCGTCGTTCCCTGGCCTCGTACTGCAGGACGACGTGCAGAACAACGTCTACCCGACACCCCTCAACGCCTGCGGCTGTGACGAGGTCTTCGTCGGACGGGTACGCCGGGACGAGAGCGTCGAAAACGGCGTAAACCTGTGGGCCGTGGCGGACAATGTCCGCAAGGGCGCCGCCACAAACGCCGTCCAGATCGCCCGGCTGCTGATGAGCCGGCAGAGCTAGTCTACGGCTCGGCCGTCTGCTTCTCCACCCGCTCTGCAGTTGATAAGTGCGGCGCACCCGCGCGGCGCGCTTATCAACTTTTTCATTGCCTTACCTTAACACACCCCACCGTGTCCTCC
>CAZJCH010000455.1:0-2395 GCA_964544005.1 uncultured Papillibacter sp. | reverse complement strand
GCTGGAGTACGGCCCGGATATCTATGAGCTTCTGGACCTGGACATCGGAAAATGCCGTATGTGCGTGGCTGCGCTGAAGGGCTTTAGGGACGACCTGGACAGGACGCTCAGGGTCGCGACGAAATTTTCGAATATCGCCAAAGATTACTATTCCGGGCAGAGCCGGGAGATTGACATCATCAAACTCAACGGCTCCATCGAGCTGGCGCCAATCCTCGGCTTGTCGGATGTTATCGTCGACATCGTTGAGACAGGGACAACGCTTAAGGAAAACGACCTGGAGGTCGTGGAAACGATCACCCCCGTCAGCGCACGCCTCATTTCCAACAAGGTCAGTTATAAGTTCAAGCATACCGATATCAGCCAGCTGTGCCAAAAGGTTTCAGAATATAATTAAGAAGGTCCGTGACATGATCAGGATATACAAATACGGCGAGGTTGGAGACACTGAAATTTTTGCCCGGAACGAGCAGCTTGTCCGTGTTGAGCAGACAGTAGCGGACATTATCGCCGATGTCAGGGAAAATGGCGACGCCGCGCTGAAGAAATATACAAAGCGCTTTGATAAGGCAGAGATTGGCACCCTGGAGGTCTCTCGGGATGAGCGCGACGCGGCGTATGCATCGGTTGACAGCTGTTTTCTCGATGTGATGAATAAAGCAGCGGCCAATATTGAGGCATTCCACCGTAACCAGCTCCGTACCGGATTTCAAAACACGCGTGAGGACGGCGTTGTGCTGGGCCAGAAGGTCCTACCGCTTCAAAAAGTCGGCGTCTATGTCCCCGGCGGGACAGCCAGCTACCCGTCCACCGTCCTGATGGATTGTATCCCGGCCAAGCTCGCCGGCGTTAACGAGCTCATCCTGATTACGCCGCCGTCACCGGACGGTTCCATCAACCCAAATATCCTTGCCGCTGCAAAAATAGCCGGTGCGGACAGAATTTTCAAGTCCGGCGGCGCTCAGGCCATTGCCGCGCTTGCCTATGGCACAGAATCAGTCCCGAAGGTTGATAAAATCGTCGGACCGGGCAACGCCTATGTGGCAGAAGCGAAGAAACAGGTGTTCGGCATTGTTGCCATCGATATGATCGCAGGACCCAGTGATGTCCTGATTATTGCCGACGGGGCCTGCAGTGCGCGTTTTGTCGCTGCCGATATGCTGGCCCAGGCCGAGCACGACGAAAACGCCGCCGCCGTCCTTGTGACCGACAGCGCGGCGCTTGCCGAAAAAGTGAGTGCGGAAATCGAGGAGCAGCTTTCCTCTCTGCCCCGCCGTGATATTGCCCGGACCTCTATTGAGAAGAATGGCAAAATCATCATAGCGGCGTCGATAAAGCAGGCTGTTGACATATCCAACAAGCTCGCGCCTGAGCATCTGGAGATTTGCGTCGATAATCCGTTTGACTATCTGGACAGCATCAAGAACGCCGGTTCGGTCTTCCTCGGCCGGTACTGCCCGGAAGCGCTGGGAGACTATTACGCCGGTCCGAACCACACGCTTCCCACCGTCGGAACGGCGCGGTTTTCAAGCCCACTGTCGGTTGATGATTTTGTCAAGAAAACATCGTACACGTATTACACAAAGGAAGCGCTGTCAAGCGTTTGCGGCGATATCGCCTGCTTTGCCCGTCAGGAGGGCCTGGACGCCCACGCCCGCTCCGTGACGATCCGGTTTGAAGACGAAAGCAATGGAGTGAATTGATATGAGCAGATTTATGAGTAAGCGCTTTGACGCGCTGGAGGCCTATGTCCCCGGCGAGCAGCCGCAGGATATGCAGTATATCAAGCTGAACACCAACGAGTCGCCGTATCCGCCGTCGCCGAAGGTGTTTGAGAGCATGAGCAGCGACGAAATCGCACGGCTCCGGCTCTATCCCGACCCCATCGGGAAGAAGCTGCGTGAAAAGGTCGCGAAGCTCTACGGTGTTGAACCGAAAAACATCTTTCTTGCCAACGGCTCGGACGAAGCGCTGGCGTTTGCGTTTCTAGCGTTCTGCGACGACGCGCACCCTGCGGCCTTCCCCGACATCACCTACGGCTTTTATCCTGTATACTGCCAGCTTTTCAACGCACCTTATGTCAGAATCCCCTTACAGGAGGGGTTTTCGATCAACTGCGAAGACTATTCCGGCATTAATAAAACCATCGTCATCGCCAATCCGAACGCTCTGACAGGCCTGATGATCTCTCCTGGTGAGATCGAAAAAATACTTCAGACGAACCCGAACAATGTTGTGATCGTCGATGAAGCGTACGTCGATTTTGGCGGTGCCTCCGTTGTCGGTCTTATCAATAAATATGACAACCTGCTTGTGGTTCACACCTGCTCAAAATCCCGGTCGCTGGCCGGCGCGCGCCTGAGCTTTACCTTCGGCAACGAGGCGCTGATATCGG
>CAZJCH010000454.1:0-2399 GCA_964544005.1 uncultured Papillibacter sp. | reverse complement strand
GATACCGAATATGTTAAAATGCGCGCAACAACATCATGTTAGACGAATTATCTGGGAAATTGTTCCCAGATAATTCTGTATGCCCGAAAGGGCTTTTATTTCTCATAGGCTTTCGTTCTGCGGTCGAAGGGCTGGGGCACGTAGCGCACGGCGGGGAGGCGGCTGCCGGTGACGCCGTATTTGGGATTGTAGCCGAGGAGGTTTATGTAGCGGTCCAGGTCATCCAGCTCCCTATCCATTGCGCACAGGAGTGAAAACGTCGCGCCGGCATCGCCGGCTGCCCGGTGGGCGTCCGTCCTTTCAATCGAATAGGCGGCCAGCGCGTTCTCCAGCCTGTGCGGGTAATCGCGGCGGTCCCTGTAAACGGTGAGGGCATCCAGGAGTATGACGCTCTTTAATATGGAATCCCTGCCGAGCCGACTGAGGAAGCATTGTATAAAAGCCATGTCGAAGGCCGCGTTATACGCGACGAGCAGCGGGCGACCGCTTAGAGCGTCCTCAAGTACCCTGCAGGCATCGGTTTTTTCGACGCCGCTGCGCTCCAGCTGCTCCGGAGTGATCCCGGTGATGCGGGTAATTTCGCCGCTCAGCCTTCTGCCGGGCGACAGGCGGATGAGCATACCGGTCTCGTCGCCGGCTATCAGTGCGCCGCCTACCCGGACGGCGCGGAGATACCCCAGCTCGATGATCTCATCCCGCCGCGGGTCGAGACCCGACGTCTCCACGTCGATTGAAACAATACTGTCGCAGTGCTCAAAAAGCTTGTCCAGCATAAAATACCCCGTTCCGGCTGCGTACATGCTTTGATCACGTATGCGCCTCGATGATTTTTAGAAACACTGCGCCGTAGCGCTTCGCCTTAACCTCACCGACTCCGGAGATATCGAGGAACTCCGGTATCGTACGGGGCTTTTTGGCTGCCATATCGAGAAGGGTGGCGTTCGTGAAGACGACGTAGGCCGGGACGCCAGCCTCCTGTGCCAGATGCAAACGCAGCTCCTTCAGTGCCGCCAGCAGGCTTTCCTCGCCAGCGACATCGGCGTATGCGCCGCTGTCGCTGGTGACGTCGCTTTCGCCCTGTGCCGGTGCGTCGGCAGGCTTTATCTTAACGGGCATTGTCACCGTCTCGCCGCGGAACAGGACGCCGCGGGACTTTTCGGTCAGTCGCAGCACGGGATACGCGCCCTCGGTTATCTCCAGCCAGCCCTTGGCGGCGAGGAAGGTGATAGTCTCCCTGATTTTACTTCTGTCTGTCCTGCGCATGATGCCGTAGGTCGGTAATTTGTTGAGGCCCAGCTGCAGGATGCGCTTTTCCGAGCTGCCGTGCAGCATGCGCACGATGAGCGTCACGCCAACGCCGTTCGGGTATTTTTTCTCCGCACGGGCCACGCCCGAGAGGATCTTCTGCGCCTCGGTCGTGATGTCTGTTTGTATGTATTCGCTTTTACAGACGCCGCAGTTGCCGCAGTAACCGGCGTGTCCCTCGCCGAAATAAGAGAGGATATACCTTCGCAGGCAGCCGTCCGTTTTGCAGTAGCCGATCATCTGCTCGAGCCGCTCGAGGTCACGGCGGTAGATCGTCTCGCGCTCCTCGGCGGTGAGCGCCTCGTTAACCTCCGCGTTATCGATGAAAAACCTGGCCGTTTGGATATCGCTCTGCGAAAACAGCAGGATGCAGTCCGCCGGCGCGCCGTCGCGTCCGGCGCGGCCTGCTTCCTGATAGTAGCTCTCCAGATTTTTCGGCATGTTGTAGTGGATGACAAAGCTGACGTTTGACTTGTCGATACCCATCCCGAAGGCGTTCGTCGCCACCATGACGCGGCGGCGGTCATAGACAAAATCCTCCTGGTTTTTGCGCCGCTCGTCGTCCTCCAGCCCCGCGTGATACCGCGTTGCCGATATAGCGTGCGCCTTCAAGTCCTCACAAACGCGCTCCACGGTTTTGCGCGTGGCGCAGTAGACAATGCCGCTTTTACCCCGGTGCTGCCGGAGGAGTTCCAATAGAAGAGCGGGCTTGCTTTTGGGCCGGACGACGTCGAGATAGAGGTTCTCCCTGTCAAAGCCCGTCGTCAGTGAAAGCGGGCCTTGGAGCTTCAGAAGCCGGATAATGTCTGTCTTGACCTCCGCCGTCGCCGTCGCCGTAAAGGCGCCTACCGTCGGGCGGTAGGACAGGCCTTCGATAAAATCGGTAGTTTTCAGATAGCTGGGCCGGAAATCCTGCCCCCATTGTGAGACGCAGTGGGCTTCATCCACGGCAATTAGAGAAATGCGCCGGTTTTCAGCAAAGCTGAGGAAATCCCTTGTCAGAAGGCGCTCCGGCGCGATATAGATGAGCTTATACTGTCCCGCTTCCGCCCGGCGGAAGACCTCCCGATACTGGGCGGCCGTCAGCGACGAGT
>CAZJCH010000453.1:0-2403 GCA_964544005.1 uncultured Papillibacter sp. | reverse complement strand
GAATGACAGTCCTCACATTAAGGCTACATATTCCCAGTTTGTCGATGATGTAGCTAGGTTAAATATTTACTCGGAAGTAAATGTCCAATATGTTGATATGCCAGCATTTATTCAAATATGTAATAATAATGAAAACTATTTTTCCTGTACGCTTAATATTATTGAAAGCTTATCATTACCAGAAGTTAACAAAGTAAAAGATTCTCTAGCGTGAGTTTACAAGTTATCGAGAAAAGAGTGCAGGAAGCCCCTAACCGTAAGTGTTTTGGGACGCGCCGGGCGATTACCTAACCGCGTATTTCATGCGCAAGTGATAAGCGTCCATGATTTGCTCGCCAACGGCGCTTGCCCGAGAAAACGTTCTGACAGAGGTTGATTTTTCGGGCGTGCCAAAGAAAGAAGTAACAAGTTTGACCTTGGCTGTTTCATCAAGAATCCTGTCAATTGAGAGTTCTATTCCCATCGTGTCGAGTTCCTTTTGGATCAGGCAGCAAAGCCTGTAAGCGAGGACACAGCAGAATACATGAATGCGGATTCGGTCATCCGTCCAATGGAATACTGGCCGGACGGCGAGATGATCCGGATCCTTCATTTGGCGGAATGCGTGCTCCACATGCCAGCCGGAACGGTATGCAGATATGATTTCCTCATTGGAAAAATCATCACGGTCCGTAAAAAAGGCCGTCTTGCCAAGCTTTCTTTGAGCCAGAGATTCAAGCACTTCCCCGTGCCAATTGAATACCAAGGTAAGATGCCCGCCATCTTCGGTCACGACAAAGGTAATCAAGTCTTTCATGTATTCCGCATGCAGGATGCTCGCAACGTTCTTCACGGTACTTTCTACGGTGGGACACTTCCCCTTCTTAACAATGCCGGTTTTCCTGTCCTCGAGCTTTTTCTGCAGTTGCTCGAGTTGGGATATTGCTTTTGCGACATTGTTGCGTATGCCCCGCAGCTGACCTTCCAGAAGCCTTGGGTTGCGAAGCATGACGACAGTATGTTCGCGACCAAACACCTCTTTGGTTGTCCGGTAAGCGGTCTCGCCATTTTGGAACCCCGCCCCAAGCGGGAGATGCTCGCTTAACGGCACGTCGTATAGGTCCTTACACTGAGAGGATGTCAGCCCTCCGACATAGTGTGGTCTCGGTTCCATACACTCAATGAATTTGATGTTTTCAAAAGAATTATTCCCTCGGTCAAACACGATCGTAACGTCGGGAACCCTGCCCAGTACTCTTGTGTGACGCTCGCTTAGTTGCTTCAGTGTTTCGGAAAATTGCTCTGCGTCCGGCCGGTTCCCGGGATAGGTCTCATGGAATAATGGGATGTTGTGGTCAGGGGTCACCATTAATGAAGCCCCGATGATTTTCAAGTCGTTGCGCTTTTCCTTGCTATGCCCGCGCTGCGCCAGTTTGCTCTCATTGTTTGTATTCATGTAGGTGAAGAAATTCGTCGCGTCATAAATTAACCGGCTGGTATCAAGCTTGTACTCCTCCACCACTTTTGCAACGATAGCCTCTTCGATGGCGCACAAACTCTCCGATGCAATATCCGTGTTGTTCCAGAAGTTCTGTGCTGAAAAGTCCGATGGCCGATGGCCGGTCACAAGCGGCAAGCAGGTGTCGGCATACCACTCTTTCAGCCCGTTTTTAGATGTCGGGTTAACCGCTCTGTTGAGAGCCGCGGTTAGGATATACTCGCCAACTGATACCCCCTGTTTTCGTTTTGGAACGATTTGATTGATTGTCCCGATGATATCCAATCGCTGTGCCAAATCGAAAAATAGAGTGATATCGCCAAATGCTGCAATGTCAGAATAAAGGGCATTTTCCTGCAAGGAAAAAGTGCATTTATTCCGCAAGGATTCTGCATTTCCAAGATATTTTTGGTTCACAAGTTTTGGCTTGCCATCCACACGTTTTGACTCGACGTAATAGTAATAGGTGCCGCCCTTGATTTTCTTCCGGATTATCGATCCCATTAACATCACCACCATTAGGCAATACTCTAAGTTGATTATACCATATATGGTGATAATATCAAGGGTTTTTGCTGATTTGTGGTTAGGTAATACATAACGCCATTTAAAATCCGCACAATTGGGAGCTTTCAAGGGAATTTTGTCATATAACTTGTAAACTCACGCTAGCCCTCCTTACTCCACGCCCAAGGCTTTGAATACAGCATCTTCTGCGCTTTGATATGGAATCAACTGAAATGCGCTCATTAGATCAGGCGGCACTGTGCTGAAATCAACCATCGATGTTGCCGGCAGGAGGACTTTCTTTGCGCCGCTGTCGAGACATACTTGCAAAGCATTTGCCAGCTCATCAACTTTGATGATCGTACCGCTAATGCTAATTTCACCAAGAACAGCCAGCGAACTCAGTACGGACTTACTCA
>CAZJCH010000452.1:0-2405 GCA_964544005.1 uncultured Papillibacter sp. | reverse complement strand
AAGGGCAGGAACATACAGGAAGTGCTCGATATGACCGTCGAGGAGGCAAACAGCTTTTTCTCCAGCATCCCGGCGATACACGAGAAGATGAAGGTGCTAAACGACGTGGGTTTGGGGTACATAAAGCTCGGCCAGCCGTCCACGACGCTCTCCGGCGGCGAAGCGCAGCGCGTCAAGCTCGCCACCGAGCTGAGTAAGCGCTCCACCGGCAGCACCTTTTATGTTTTGGACGAGCCCACGACAGGCCTCCACACCGCCGACGTCCACCGGCTCATCGAGGTTCTGGACCGCCTCACCGACGCCGGCAACACCGTCGTCGTCATCGAGCACAATCTGGAGGTCATCAAAACCGCCGACTACATCATCGACCTGGGCCCCGAAGGCGGTGACGCCGGCGGCGAAGTCCTCTTCGCAGGGACGCCGGAGGAGCTGGCCGAATGCGAGAAGAGCTACACGGCGAAGTTTTTGAAGCCGATGCTGAATATCGAAGCTTAAACTTAAAGCCGATGCGGAATGCATCGGCTTTGTGCTGTGTGGCTTCACTATCCGGCCTTCTTTATTGCCTTGGCCTTCTTTTCGGAGGGCAGAATTTCTCCGGCTTTGGTGAGGGCCAGCTTTGTAATGGCGGGGCCGATGATCTCATAGATCAGGGTGCCGCAGAGGATGACAGCCCGGAGCTGGGCGGCATACTCCGGCACGACCGACTGCGACACGGCGATCAGGCCGATAGCGACGCCGGCCTGAGGGATCAGCGTCGGCCCGAGATACCGGTTGACAACCTTCGGCGCTTTCATGATTTTAGCGCCGAGATAGGCGCCCCCCAGTTTGCCGACGACTCTGAAGACGACGTATAGGATGCCGACAACGCCGATGGACGGGATAAGGGTGATGTTGAGCTCCGCGCCGGATACTGTGAAAAACAGCAGAAATATGGGCGGGGTGATGAAATCGGAAAGCTTCGCAATGTCCTCGCTTTCGCTTGAAATATTGCAAAAAACCATGCCGGCTGCCATGCACGCCAGGAGCTCTGAGACATGGAGCAGCTCGGCAAGACCGCTGGCGAGGAAGATAAGCCCGCATATGATAACGATCCTATTTCCGGATTTCCTGAAAAACTTCAGCGGCAGCTTGAAAATAACGCCGACAGCGCCGCCGAGGGCGAGGGCGAGCAGAATCTCACCGAAAGGCTTCAGTACCGATATGATTGCGATGCCCTGGCTGCCGCCTGAAATCGCCTTTGCGATCGCCACGGAAAAGCCGAAAGCAATCAAGGCAACGGCGTCATCCAGCGCAACGACGCTTAAAAGCGTTTCTGTGACGGGGCCTTTGGCTTTATACTGCCTGACCACCATGATGGTGGCGGCCGGCGCCGTTGCCGCGGCAATGGAGCCGAGGATAATGGCGAAGGGGGTATCGAAGCCAAAGGCGATCAGAACGGCTTGCACGATAATAACCGCCCCCATCGCTTCACAAACAGCAATGATGATGGGCGTCAGGCCGACGCGTTTGAAATAGCTGAGCTTGAACTCGCAGCCGATCGTAAAGGCGATAAACGACAAGGCAATCTCGGAAACGATTCCAAAACCAACGATAATGTCAGAAGGGATAACCTTCAAAACAAAAGGCCCCAAAAGCAGGCCGGCGAGCAGGTATCCGGTCACGTTCGGGAGCTTGATTTGTTTGACAAGCCGGCCGCAGAGCAGGCCGCCGAGCAGGAGAATGGACAGGTACAGCAGAGTATTGAGCGTAGGCAAAGCAAATTCCTTCTTTTACTATGTATGGATTCTCTTTAAAAATTGATTATCCCTTCCGTATAAACTGTTGGTATCACAAACAGGATTCCGGTATCGGGGTGATTCAGCGATCCGAAAACGTCATGGATCACTTCTTTTACTTTCCTGATTTTCTCTTCGCACGTGACGATAAAGACCGTGCGGTTGTCTTCTCTTTCCGGTGACAGGTATGAACGGAGCGAGCCCAGAATCGCGTCACTTTCACTGTTGAGCATCCGGGCCATACCGGTAGAGTTGATAACGGTTGCGCCTTTTATGCCCGCCTTATCAAGCGCGACAAGAAACCTGTCAAGCTTCTCGTATTTGCTGAGCACAAGAACAAGCAGCTGCATGTTCTCCATTTCACGCACCTCACATTTTAGAATAAATAGCAATAATCCACATGTCTTATTAGTAATATTGTAGCACAGTCTTGACGTCCGTTCTACGACGTAATCCATAATGATCGCAGGTTGCTTCGTTGAATATTTGAGCATAACGTTCACACCAGAAGAAAATCCCGCCTGAATCGGCGGGATTTTGAAACAGCGAACCTTCTCAACATGCAGAGTTATTCGTCCAGCTTCAGGACGGCCATGAAGGCTTCCTGGGGGACGTCGACGGTGCCGAGCT
>CAZJCH010000451.1:0-2409 GCA_964544005.1 uncultured Papillibacter sp. | reverse complement strand
TCGGGCTCGTGGATGGCCATTTCGGAGAGCATCTTGCGGTTCATATCGATGCCGCTGAGCTTGAGGCCGTGCATGAAGCGGGAGTAGTTCATCCCGTTCATTTTGCACGCGGCGTTGATTCTGGTAATCCAAAGCTGGCGGAAGTCTCTCTTTTTGCGTTTGCGGCCGACGTACGCATAGGTGAGGGATTTCATGACGGCCTGGTTGGCCATTTTATAATGGGTCGACTTGGCGCCCCAATAGCCCTTGGCGAGCTTTAATATTTTGTTTCTTCTTTTGCGCGTCATCATCGCGCCTTTGACTCTGGCCATTTATATAACCTCCTTATTTGTACGGGATCATGCGCTTGATTGCCGTTTCGTTCGTCACGTCGGCATAGGCGCCCTGACGGAGACCTCTCTTGCGCTTGGGCGATTTCCCGTGACCGTTGAGAAGGTGGCTCTTGAACGCGTGCGCGCGCTTGACTTTACCGGATTTAGTGAGATTGAATCTCTTTTTTGCCCCGCTGTGGGTTTTCAGCTTGATCTTAGGCATGGTGGGTGCTCCTTCCAATTTGTGATAGACAGACAAATCCTGTTAAAAAAGTCATTTTGCTTTCGGGGACAGGAACATCGCCATGAACCGCCCCTCAAGCTTCGGGTTCTTATCGACAGTACAGATTTCGGCACATTCCTCGGCAAACCTTTTTAAAAGCTGCTCACCGATATTGGTGTGAGCCATTTCTCTGCCGCGGAACCGGATGGTTACTTTCAGACGGTCTCCGTCCTGAAGGAATCTCTGGCCGCTTTTCAGCTTCGTGTTAAAGTCGTTTGCCCCGATGCTCGGAGACATACGTATTTCCTTGACCTCGACGATGTGCTGGTTTTTACGCGCTTCCTTGTCCCGTTTTGCCTGCTCAAAACGATACTTGCCGTAGTCCATGATTTTGCAGACGGGCGGGGTTGATGCCGGTGCGATCATTACAAGGTCAAGCTCACGCTCAATGGCGATTTTCAGCGCTTCAGCCGATGACATGATGCCCAGCTGCGCGCCGTCGTCCCCAATCAGACGTACTTCTTTATCACGGATCTCTTCGTTTATCTGGTAAACCGTACTGCTGATAAATATACACCTCCTGAAATATATCCCGAAAATAACAAAATGCGGATGCCACAGCATCCGCGTACAAAGACAACTCAATCCGGCGACAATAAGCCGGAAGGGTACGATGTTGACCGCGGCGCGCCATGCGGCCGGGTGAGGACGGGGATGCCGTTCTGCTTTGTTTTTGACTTATTAATATTAACAGCATGCGGGCAGGTTGTCAATATCAATATCGAATTATTTAAGGATTCCTGCGGCATAAATAGACCTTAAACGGTAATTCTAATGCATGCACGCAAAAACACATGGCCGATGCGGCTTGTCGGCGGCCGCAGCTTTTTAAGGCAGAGGAGGTACGCGCGTATGACGGAAGTAACGATCCTTGACGCGGGAAGCGACGATATCGCCGGCAAAATTGCCTCCGGAATCGAGGAATACGGAGGAAACTGCGGAGACCTGCTGATCAGAAGCATCCGAACCCTGAATGATATATCGACAAAAAAAACGGATGTTCTCGTGCTGTCGGAGGATGCCGATATAGTTCATGGGGAGCGGAAAGCGCGCGTTTCCTGCACCATTCTGCTCCTGCCGGGAGACCGGGTTGCGAGCGGCACAGAGTCCTGTGACACCGATATTTTTGACGCCGAGTGCATCGTCACCTACGGCATGTCGCCGAAAAATACGATCACGCTCTCGTCCATCAACGAGGAGACCTGCGTTCTGGCGCTCCAGCGCGAGCTGATCACAACAGGCGGCGACGTGCTTGAACGGCAGGAGATTAAAGTAAAGGGCGGCATGCGCCCCAACAGCCTTCTGGCCGTCGTTGGGACGCTGCTTATTCTCGGACATAAAATCTCGGATATAAACCGGTAGTCTATTGATGCATCCTGTGACATATACTGTCCACAGATATGTGGTTATTGTAAGGGGTGGCAGTATTGGAAGGGATGAATAATGTAGTTGAACTGTGCGGCTCAATCGCCGATAAGCCAAGGTTTTCGCATATTGGAGGCAGCGATAACTATTTTTCATTTCCGCTTGATATAGAACGCCTTTCGGGTTTTGTCGACACGATCAACATCATCGTCCGGCAGGATATGATGGAAAGGCTTGAGATAGAGGACAGCCGCCATCTGGCGGTGACGGGAGAGCTGAGGTCCTTCAACAACAAGCGCAGCGACGGCAGCAGGCTCATCATCAGCGTCTTCGCGAAGGAGATGTCTTTTACCGACGACGAGGATAAAAACAGCGTCTTGCTGACCGGCGCGGTGTGCAAAAAGCCGAACCTGAGAAAAACGCCGATGGGACGCCAGATCTGCGACATTA
>CAZJCH010000450.1:0-2411 GCA_964544005.1 uncultured Papillibacter sp. | reverse complement strand
CTCGCTTGTCTCGTCTCTTTCAAAGGCCGGCGGCACGTCCGCCGAGACCTATATCATGAAGCAGATCGGCGAGCTCCACGAAAAGGGTCTCAATATCGAGAGCCGGATAGCGGAGCTTAACAGCCTGATAAAGAGCCATGAGCTGACGGATATCCAGTTTGAAATCATCCGGGGGCTTTTATCGTCCTTCAAGGACACTTTTGACGACATGGGCGTTGAACAAAAAAGAACCGCCCTGCGGACATTTGTCGAAAAAATCGTCTGGGACGGTGAGAACGTTCATATTTACCTGTTTGGAGCGGGCGGAGGAGAAATCGAATGGCCGGACGGCGGTCATGACGGCGGCGGCGGCGGGAGCGATCCTGTCGAAGACGGCGGACAGAATGTTGATTTTACCGGACGGGACTATCCGGAGCCAAACGGTTCATATAGCAAATGAGATCCTCATGTATTTCAGGAGCCTGAAGAAAACGGCCGGCGATCTGTCGCTGTCCGATTCCATCGATACCGACAAGGACGGGAACAGCTTGTCACTGATGGAGGTCATCAGCGTCGAAGACGACATGCTGGACAATCTGAGCGCCCGAGAGACGTGCACGCAGCTCAGCAGGTATATCAGGGAGGTCCTTACAAACCGGGAAGCGGAGATCATCGCCATGCGGTACGGACTGGAAAATATCAGCCCGAAAACCCAGCGGGAAATTGCAGCCATTTGCGGCATCAGCCGTTCCTATGTGTCAAGAATTGAAAAAAAAGCCCTCGAAAAGCTCCGCAAATGCTTCGAGGAGTCCGATCCGTTCATAACGTAAAATCTAGGCCGCCTATTTTGTTCATAATGCCTGACATGCCCGTGTCGTATTATGTCGGAAGTATGTAATAATGAGACTGAATTTGGCAAATCAGATATAAAAGACAAGCCTCCCGGGACTTGTCTTTTTATTGTTTTGTCCTCCGTATCGGTAATGCTCACAAAATTCGTGTTGACAACGATGCCAGATTTATGTATTATACGAAATGTTACAATCTGTAACTAATGGTAACGAAGATGTTACATGTTATGATATTACAGTAAACCGAGGTGATACGGTGCGGTTATTTGATACGAAAACCGTAACCAAAGATAAAATTCCAGTCATCTGCGCCCGCTCGTTCTTTGACCATACATTCTCGCGGCAGTTAAAGAAGCGCCGGGCTTGGACGAAGGTCGCGACGACGCTGGCGCTCTTACTGATACTCACAGTCGTTTTTCTGAACACACAAGCTGGTTTTGCCGTATACTTCAACGGCGAACAAATCGGCAGAGCCCGGAGCATGGAACAGGTCTCGGCCATCGTCACCGGCGCCGAGGAGCAGCTCAAGGAAATTTTCGGCCAGGACTACTCGCTTGAAGATGCGATATCCGTATCGCCCGACCCTGGCGTCAAGGCGGACGATACCGAGCATATAAAAAAAGCGATTGTCGGCAGCACCGAAGGCGTCAGCGAAATGTATGTCCTCGAGGTGAACAGCCGGGCCGTCGGCGCGTCCGATGACGCCGGCGCGCTGGACGGCATACTGAACGGCATTTTAAATGAATATACCACGCCGCTGACATCCTCGATCAGATTTTCCGATACCGTGACAATCAGCCGCCGTTTCATGAGTAACGACGCCGAGCAGGATATTGCCGCCATCAGGGCGATGCTGGAGCCCTCGAACAGCGTCTCGCCGTATAAGCTGACCGTCGAGAACACGGAGCAGAAGCAGTATACCGAAGAAATAGCGTTCGATGTCCAGTATTTGGACGACGATACGATCTATACGGGCAACAGCGAAGTCAGGATAAAAGGCGAGCCGGGCGAAAACCTGATTACCGAAAATAACGTCTTGGTAAACGGTACCGGTCAGTCGTCTCAGATCGTCAGCACGATTATGACAAAAGCCCCTGTCACAGAGGTCATTGCCGTCGGGACGGCGCCAAGGCCGAAAACGGCTTCCTGGGGCACCTATATCTGGCCGGCGGATGGCGTGATCACCTCATATTTCGGTCCGCGCACCGGTTTCGGATCAAGCAACCACCAGGGCATCGATATTGCCAGCTGCTACGGAGAAGAAATCATCGCCGCCGACGGCGGTGAGGTCGTCAAGGCCGACTGGTATTCCGGTTACGGGCTTCTTGTGGAGGTCAGGCACGACAACGGCGATCTCACCTATTACGGGCACTGCTGCGAGCTGCTCGTCCAGGAAGGCGACAAGGTCTATCAGGGACAGGTCATCGCGTATATGGGCGCCACGGGCGTTGCAAACGGCGTCCACTGCCATTTCGAAATCCGAAAAGACGACGCGCCGGTCGATCCCATCAATTACCTGCCATAAGAGACAACCAACAATCCAACAGTAAGGCAAGGGCCCATGCCCTTGCCCTGCTTTTT
>CAZJCH010000449.1:0-2424 GCA_964544005.1 uncultured Papillibacter sp. | reverse complement strand
TTACCATATTGTTCTTTTGTTAAAACAGGGATATTCAGGCTCAGTTGATCGCCATTTTTACTGATAAACCTGAGTTTAATGAATTCTGCGATTTCACACAGATCATTTTCGCTGAAACCCGCGGTTTTACCTCCGGCAATATCGAGCAGGATGTTGACGCGGTTAGGGTAACGGCCTATATAAGGGCAGTCCCTTGTATTGAGTATGGTAAAATCATGAACCGTGATTTTATCTCCGTTCGCGTTCAGTTTTTCTATGTTTGACATTCCGCCGTTATTCGTCGAATCATATTCTGTTCCAAACACAACGGCTTCCGTTCCCGCATATTTTGTCGGGAATACGAAATGAAGGCTATTGGCGTATTTCGTACCTGATTCGTGGAGCAGTATATGCATGATATGCCATTTCAACAGGTTATCGTCCGGAGCTCCTGTGTGAAACCCGATCGCTTTCATATCGCTCTGGTGTTCATTCCAAAACATATCGATAATTTCCGCTATTTCACGATGGACAGGCATCGTTTTTTCGTCAGATTCCTCCGAGAATTCCTTTGTTAATATGATAATAGCTGTTTCATATTTCCCGCTTCTTTTGATGAGCAAGCCTTTTTCGCATAAATGCTTTAAATCATTTTCAAGATAAGGAACCGCAACGCCGATTTGCAGACTGATTTCTTCGGCGGTTAAGCGGTCATTATAGCAGGCAAAAAGTATATTTTGAGTGAGCAGATTGCCGTTAACCAAATCCCCTATCAAGTGATTGTATTCCGTTGCTGAATAATCGTCTTTCGGAATGAGAGTCCCTACGTTTATTTTAACCGGGTTAAAACTTAAATCTCCCTTTATACGTTCCATGTTCATGCCTTCCTTCAAAATTTTTCTTGATTTGAAGAGCAGAAACTTTACCATGCTTTCGGATATATTCAGAGAATTTGAAATATCGGAAACCTTACAAGCATTGAAATAGTATTGGATGACGACTTGTCTGTACTGCTCGGTTAGCAAACCAAGTTCGCGATATAACAGCTTCAAATCCGATTCTTTTTCAAGCAGTTCGGAAAACGGAATACTGTTGTCCGATATGCTTTCATCAAGCTCGCACGCCATGATTTTTCTGCGTTTTTTACACCAGTCTTTGTAGACATTGCCTGCAACCGCCCACATAAAACCGTAAAACGCCTTGTCGTTGCGCAGATTTTCCCGCGTTCGGAGCAGCTCGAGGATAATATCCTGTGACAAATCCTCAGCTTCTTCTTTCGAGTTTGTACGCGCGCGGCAATAAGAAAACAGTGTTTTCGCCGCATCCGCAATCAGCTCGTCAGATATCTCCTTTTCCAAAATCCCACCTCCGTCCGCCATGATTTTTCTGCCCTCAACCAGATAGTAGAAGAAAAGCACATTCGGTTAGTAAAGACTTTATCATTATAACGCAAAAAATTCCCTCTCACGAGGGAATTTTGCATATGCCTATTTCAGCTCTTCCAATATCGCTTTTTTCATGGCGCTGCAGGAGATAGCGTCAGCGCCCGGGGCAGCGATGTCGGCGGTGCGCAGGCCCTTGGCCAAGACGCGGGAGACGGCGTCTTCGATTTCCTGAGCGGCTTCCGGCTGGCTGAGGGACAGGCGGAGCATCATGGCGACAGACAAAATCGTCGCGATGGGGTTTGCTTTGTCCTGACCGGCAATATCGGGGGCCGAGCCGTGGATGGGCTCGTACATGCCGCGCTTGGTTTCGCCCAGGGAAGCCGACGGCAGAAGCCCGATGGAACCGGTGATCTGGGACGCTTCGTCGGTGAGAATGTCGCCGAACATGTTGGACGTGACGACCACGTCGAACTGCTTCGGGTTTTTGACGAGCTGCATCGCCGCGTTGTCGACCAGCATATCGGTGAGCGTCACGTCGGGATAGCGTGCGGCGAGCTTATGCATCACCTCGCGCCACAGACGGGAGCTTTCAAGTACATTAGCCTTGTCGATGCTGATGAGCCTTTTGGAGCGCGTTCTGGTCAGCTCGAAGGCCGTCACGCCGATGCGCTCGACCTCCATCTCGCTGTAGCACTCGGTGTCGTACGCCTCGGGGCCATATTTGCCCTCCCGCCGGCCGCTCTCGCCGAAGTACATGCCGCCGGTGAGCTCCCGAACGACGATCATATCAAAGCCTTCGTCGGCCACTTCTTTTTTGAGAGGACATGCGCCCTTCAGCTCCGGCAGCAGCTTGGCGGGGCGGATATTGGCGTACAGTCCGAGTTCTTTGCGGATACCCAGAAGCGCCTTTTCCGGGCGCAGATGGCCGGGCAGTACATCCCACTTGGGTCCGCCGACAGCGCCCAGCAGGACACTGTCGCTGTCGAGGCAGGTTTTAACACTCTCCTCGGGCAGCGGGACACCGAAGGTATCGATGGCGTTGCCTCCGGCGGCAACCTTT
>CAZJCH010000448.1:0-2426 GCA_964544005.1 uncultured Papillibacter sp. | reverse complement strand
GAGATTCCGCGGGACAAGCTGGTCGTGATGACGGGCATCTCGGGGAGCGGCAAGTCGTCGCTGGCCTTTGACACCATTTACGCCGAAGGGCAGCGCCGGTATGTGGAGTCCCTGTCGGCGTATGCGCGGCAGTTTCTCGGGCAGATGGAAAAGCCGGACGTGGACTACATCGAGGGCCTGTCGCCCGCCATTTCCATCGACCAGAAGACGACAAGCCGGAATCCCCGCTCCACGGTGGGCACGGTGACGGAAATATACGACTACCTGCGCCTTTTATGGGCGCGCATCGGCATTCCCCACTGCCCCAACTGCGGCAAGGAGATTCGCCAGCAGACCGTCGACCAGATCATTGACCAGGTGATGACGCTGCCCCAGGCGACGCGCATTCAGATCCTGGCCCCTGTCGTCAGGGCCCGGAAGGGCGAATACACGAAGGTGTTCGAGGACGCCCGGAGAAGCGGTTATGTCCGCGCGCGGGTGGACGGCATCACCTATGATCTCTCCGAGGAGATCAAGCTCGACAAAAACAAGAAGCACAGCATTGAGATCATCGTGGATCGGCTCGTCATAAAAGAGGATATCGCGCGCCGTCTGACGGATTCTGTGGAGATCGCAGCCAACCTGGCCGGCGGTCTTGTCATCATCGACATTGTGGGCCAGGAGAAAGAGCTGCTGTTCTCCCAGAACTACGCCTGCGACGACTGCGGTGTCTCCATCGAGGAGCTGACGCCGCGCCTGTTCTCCTTTAACAACCCTTATGGCGCCTGCCCGTCCTGTACCGGCCTCGGCACGCAGCTGAGGGTCGATCCGGATATAATCATTCCGAATCACTCGCTGTCGATACTGGAGGGTGCCATCACAGCCTCCGGCTGGGGAAATATCAAAAACGACGGCATTGCCAAGATGTATTTCGAAGCGATTGCGAAGAAATATCATTTTAATCTGAACACACCAATCAGTGATCTCCCCGAGGGTGTTTTGGACATCATCCTGTACGGGACGGACGGCGAAAAGCTGACGCTCCATTACGACCAGCCGCGGGGAAAGGGGACGCTGAATCAGCCCTTTGAAGGCATCGTCAAAAATCTGCAGCGCCGCTATAAAGAGACGCAGAGCATGTCAATGCGGTGGGAGCTGGAGCAGTACATGTCCGAGCACCCGTGCCCCGATTGCGGCGGCAAGCGTTTAAAAAAAGAGGTTCTGGCCGTCACCGTCGGCGGAATCAACATTGTGGACTTTACCGACAAGTCCATTATCAAGGCCCTTGATTTTATAGAAGGGTTGAAGCTCACGGAAAAAGAGGAAATGATTGCGCATCGGATTCTCAAGGAGATTCTTGAGCGGCTTGGCTTTTTACGCAGCGTCGGACTGGAATACCTGACGCTGGGCCGGCAGGCGGGCAGCCTATCCGGCGGCGAGAGCCAGCGCATCCGGCTGGCTACTCAGATCGGGTCGTCGCTGATGGGCGTGCTGTACATTCTGGACGAGCCGTCTATCGGCCTGCACCAGCGCGATAACGCGCGGCTTTTGAGAACGCTCAAGCACCTGCGCGATCTCGGCAATACGCTGCTTGTTGTCGAGCATGATGAGGAGACGATGCACGAGGCCGACTATATCATCGATGTGGGCCCCGGCGCAGGCGTCCACGGGGGTGAAATCGTCTGCGCCGGCACTGTAGAGGATATAAAAGCATGTAAAAACTCAGTCACCGGTCAATACCTGAGCGGCAGAAAAAAGATCCCTCTTCCTGACAAGCGCCGGAAGGGGAACGGTAAGTTCCTGACAATAAAAAAAGCGGCGGAAAACAACCTGAAGGACATCAGCGTGTCTATCCCGCTGGGCGTTATGACGGCCGTTACGGGCGTTTCCGGCAGCGGCAAATCGTCTCTCATCAACGAGGTTGTCTACAAGACGCTGGCCGCCGAACTCAACCGGGTGAAAATAAAACCCGGCAAGCATGAGAGCATTGAGGGGATGGCGTTTCTGGACAAAGTTATTGACATCGATCAGTCCCCCATCGGTCGCACGCCGCGTTCCAATCCGGCCACGTATACGGGCGTCTTTAACGATATCCGGGAGCTGTTTGCCTCCACTCAGGACGCCAAGGCCAGGGGCTACGGACAGGGGAGGTTCAGCTTTAATGTCCGCGGCGGGCGCTGTGAGGCCTGCGCCGGCGACGGGCTCATCAAGATCGAAATGCACTTTTTGCCGGATATCTACGTCCCCTGCGAGATATGCAAGGGTAAGCGGTACAACAGAGAGACGCTTGAAGTCAAATATAAGGGTAAAAACATCTACGAAGTCCTGGATATGACAGTGGACGAGGCTGTCACGTTTTTTGAAAACATGCCTCGAATCGCCCAGAAGCTCCAGACGCTTTTGGAGGTCGGGCTCGGCTATGTCAGGCTCGGACAGCCGTCCACGAC
>CAZJCH010000447.1:0-2430 GCA_964544005.1 uncultured Papillibacter sp. | reverse complement strand
TTTCGTATTGCGGGTTTGAGGTCATCGGGCTGGCCGCATCGGAAACGGCGGAGCCCCACAAAACGATACCCAAAGCCATCCGGTATACTGTCACAAGCCTTGTAGGCCTCTATCTCCTTTATATCTTTCTTCTGCTGCCGCTCATTCCCACAAGCGCGCTGGACGTGAATACAAGCGCCATCGTGGCATCCCTGACAAGGCACGGCATTGAATGGGCCGGAACCGTCATCGGCGTTGTCGTCATATCGGCCATCCTCTCGTCAATGCTGGCAACCATGTTCGGGCTCGGCCGGATGATGCGGGCGCTGGCCGATGAAAATCAGGCGCCCCGTTTCCTTAAGGAAAAGACCGATGTGCCGTACCGGGGTATCGTCGCCTCCGGAGTCTTCATGCTGGCCGCGCTGTGGTTTGGGCTCCTGCTTCCAAGCGTTTATATCTTTCTTCTAAGCTCGGGCGGCTTTGCGATACTTTTCACCTATTCCGTCATGATGGCCTCGCAGATGCGCCTGCGTAAAAAACAGGGCTGCCCGCCCGAAGGCAAATGCCAGCTCCGCGGCTACCCTTACACCTCGATATTTGTGCTCGTGTCTTTGATTGTGGCAATCCTGAGCATGCCCCTTGTCAAAGGCCAGACCTCCGGCCTCATCGCCGGCGTCGTTCTCCTTGTGTTCTTCGAGGCCGCCTTTTCCTTCCTGAAGTTTTTCAGGAGCCGCAATAAAGGCCGGTTTATATTACCCCAGATCAAAAACCCCAATATGGCCACAGAGTTTTCCGAGGAACTGACGGATACAGAGAAGAAGGACAAGCCGCCGCCCCCGTAGGGTATGGATTTATCCATTCCTCCACCCGTATGCGCGGCGTAATGGAACGGTTAAAACCGTTCCCTACGTTGATAATCCCGGATTATCCCCCACCGCCTCGGCAACCTGCATCATCACCGCGCATTCGATGCGCTTTTTAAAGAGCTCGCACCCGAATTCATAGACGCCGCCAATATCGCCGGTGGCGTGATACGCGTTGGCGGCGCAGCCGCCGGCGCAGTATAGGCGCGCCCAGCATTTGCGGCATTCCGGCCTCGTATAGACGTTGCAGCCGGCAAAAGCCTCGCGTTTTTCAGTATTTGTCACACCGTCCCACAAATTGCCCATGATATACGCCGGTTCGCCGACGAACTGGTGGCAGGGGTACAAGTCCCCCGTCGGTGTCACGGCCAGGTACTCCGTCCCTGAGCCGCAGCCGGCCACGCGCTTATAGACGCAGGGGCCGTGTACCAGATCGAGCATGAAATGGTAGAAGGTAAAGCCTCTGCCCTCTTTTTTTCTTATAAGCATCTCGCAGGCCAGCTTTTCGTATTGGCGCTCAAGTTCCGGCAGATCCTCCCGAGTCAGCGCGTAGGGGTCTCCCTTTCCTGAGACGACGGGCTCCATGGAAAGCTCCGTGAAGCCGAGTTCGCCCATATGAAAAATATCGCTCGTGAAGTCGACATTCCGGTGCGTATACGTCCCCCTGATGTAATAACCCTTCCCGCCGCGCCGACTGACAAACTCTTTGAATTTCGGCACGATCAGGTCGTAGCTCCCCCTGCCGTCCAGAAACCGCCTCGACCTGTCGTGGATTTCCTTTCTCCCGTCAAGGCTCATAACGACATTGTACATCTCCCTGTTGGCAAAAGCAATGACATCCTCGTCGATCAAAACGCCGTTCGTCGTCAGGGTAAACCTGAAATTCTTGCCTTTATCCTTCTCAATTTCTCTTGCATAGGCCACGATTTTTTTGACGACCTCCCAGTTTAAAAGCGGTTCCCCGCCAAAAAAATCGACCTCCAGGTTTTTCCTCTTGCCGGAATTCTCAATCAAAAAATCAATGGCCCTTTTTCCGACCTCATAGGACATCAGCGCCCGCTCGCCGTGATACCGGCCTTCCCCGGCGAAGCAGTACTCGCAGCTCAAATTACAGGCATGGCTGACATGAAGGCAAAGCGCCTTGATGTCTGTATTTGTATTCTTCATGTCCTTCAGGCCTTCGAATCTATCCGGAGCAAAAAGCTTCCCCGCTTTTTTAAGTGCCTCGATATCGCCGATTGCCTCGAGAATCTCATCCCGTGTAATCAACGGATCATCGGCATATTTATCTCGCATCAGCTCAACGATCATCTCCGTGCCGCTTTCTTCATACAGGCTCATGATGTCATAAACCAGCGCGTCCACCGCATGGACCGAGCCGCTGTGCGCGTCGATCACGATATTGTACCCGTTCAGTTTGTATTGATGTATCATATGTTTTTCTCCGATAAAAACGCAAAGCCGTTTATCTCCTTCAGGCGAAAAACGGCAATTGTTTGTATTTGTTCAGTAATTATTTGTCTTCTTTTTTTGTGTTTTCGCACTGCTGATTGGCAACGCCGCAGGAGGTTTTGCAGGCCGACTGGCA
>CAZJCH010000446.1:1835-2430 GCA_964544005.1 uncultured Papillibacter sp. | reverse complement strand
CTTTTTCTCGCCAATGAGGCAGAAGGCGGAGTTGGTGCCCCAGTTGGTCAGGTGGTGGTAGCCGCATTTGAGGCCGATGGAGCCGACGTTTGAAAACCAGACGGTGGAGAACGCCGGATCGGAGGCGATCAGGTCACGGGGGACCTTGCCGCGGCGGTCGAGCTTCATCAGGAGCCGGACGAGGAAGGAAACAATGAACCGCGGGAGCTTCATGAGCTTGACCATCGCGTCGGTGGAATCGTCCAGCTTGTCGCTCCGGCAGGAATTGATCTCGGCGGTGAGCCTGTTGTGGATGGAATCGATGGTGGCGTTCTCGTCGAACCGCAGGAACGCCAGTGCCTCGTGGGCCTCGTCGTTGAACTTCTTTTTGACGACAAAGGCCGCGGAAAGCTCGTTCCTTTGATAGATTCGCCGCCCCGAGATGAACCTGTTCATCTTCGGCCGCAGGACGACAGTTTTGATGAAGGCGGAGAGAATGACCTGGAACATGGTATAGGGATTCTCCGGCCCCGCCGCATTTTTCCTCGCGAGGTACGCGTTTAAATTCGTTAAATCAATGCACTCGCTGATATAGGCCTCGTTGTCGGTCCTGTTG
>CAZJCH010000446.1:0-1825 GCA_964544005.1 uncultured Papillibacter sp. | reverse complement strand
AGATACGCCAGAAAATAATGCATGGGATCGATGTCCCGGATCAGCGTGCCGTCTCTTCTGTCTCCCCGGCGCCTTTTCTGTTTTTCCACTGAATAAATTCCTCCCGTTATTGCCCCTGACTTTATTTTCTGATAGTATGTCATATCGACATTTTTGTCAAAAGAAATCGCCCGCCGATATAACGCCCCGGGGATTAATGACGATAATAATAGAGATGTCTGATATCAAGGTGGGGTACTGATGGCTGTTCTTTATGACTATTACGCGATCCTGCAGGTGCATTTTCTGGCCGAGCCCGAGGTCATCGAGAGCGCGTACAAGCGGCTCGCGAGAAAGTACCACCCGGATGTCAACAAATCGGCGGGTGCGGAAGCCCGGATGCAAAAAATCAACGAGGCGTATGAGACGCTCAGGGACGCCGCCAAAAGAAGGGCCTACGACGCGACGCGCGTCAGGAGGCCGGAAGCGCGCACAGCGCCCGATATAAGAACCGCCCCGAAGCGGGACGCGGAGATCGACTGCCCCCCCGCGGCCTTGGAAGCGCTCAGGGAATATTTCAGCTGCATTATCAGCAAGGATTTTGAGGGCGCTTACGCGCTCATTACGGCGGCGGATAAAAAGAACATACCGTCCGACGATTTTATCAAGTGGCAGAGCGGTGTCTCGCGCATTTACGCGCTGCAAAAGTACAGCTGCACAGCCGACAGGCTGCACGCCAATTACAGATTGGGCGGCCGCGTCTTCACCCGGGTCGTGGACTTCTCCGTGGCGACAATTGAGCATAATTCCGTGATGGGGCGGCAGGAAAGCGACACCATCACCAAGTACGTCGTTTTGGAGGACCAGGATTGGCGCATCTACGTGGGCTTTGACGATATCAGGCCGTATATCGCGCGGTTTGAGGAACTCAGCGGCCTTTTGGCGGCGAAAACCGTCATCAGCGATATGGTCCGGCATTACAGCAGCAAGGACAGCGGGACGGGGCTGTACAATAAAAAGGGCTTCTCCGAGGCCGCGCAGCGGGAAATCTGGCGGTATAACAGATACGGGAATACCTTCTCCGTGCTGCTGCTGGAAATCGACCTCGGGCGCGACAGCAGCCGCTCAAAGAACCAGGAGCTCCTGCGTTACACGGCCGAATGGGCCGGAAAAATACTGCAAGGCAGCTTCAGGGTACTCGATATCCTGGGCCGCTGGGGAGAAACGGGCTTTATCGTCCTCCTGCCGGAGACGGATTTAAACAGCTGCATCAAAGCCGCGAAAAAAATAAAGGGCATCTTTGAGACGCAGGCGCTCGTCTGCGGCAGAAGGAAATACAAGGTCAAGCTGAATATCGGCATCGAGGAATTCCGCGGCTCACTGGAGGATACGATCCGTAATCTGAACAACTATATCGGCATTGCCGGCAAGTCAAAAAGCAACGCCATCGTCTGCAAAAGCGGCATCTATGAATAGCGATGACAGAAAATTCCGCAACTGTTGATTTTTTTATTGACTTTCCATTTTTGACATGGTAGACTTAACGCAATCATTTTACAGGTAAGGAGTTATGAGCTTGTCCGCTTTATTTAACACAGTTAACATCATTATTAGCGTACTTGTACTCGGGCTTATTATTGTCCGGGTTAATTGCTATGTTAATAATAAGTTCGCTGTAAATGAGGGCAAGGCTTAAGACTCCGTCAAAGAAAAAACGGAGCCCTGCAGTGAAAAAACTGCAGGGCTTTTTTTCATATATTATCGATTTTAAGCGCTATCACATTAAAGAAGCGAAGGAGGAGGTCAAAGTGCTATTAACAGGCGCGCAGATTATTACAAGAGTTCT
>CAZJCH010000445.1:0-2432 GCA_964544005.1 uncultured Papillibacter sp. | reverse complement strand
TCGTACTGTACGATCTACGTTGACGAATGGCTCAATATTATCAACACGAAGCTCAATCCGTTTGACTTTGAAGTAAAGGCCGAGGACGTCAGTATCCTGACGCGGGACGATAACGGCGCGCTCTATGTCACGAACGGTGTGTGGGCTGGAAAGCAATCCTGGGGTTCGGGAAGCATTTCAACAAGTCCGTCGCCCGAACCGAGCGCTCCGCCGAGTCCAAGTCCCAGCCCGAGTCCCAGTCCCGACGATAACCCGTCGCCACCGATCGACAGCGCGCCGCCAAGTCCGGTCGGCGAGGACAGCAGTCCCAGCGTCAGCCCGGAGGAGACAGGCGGCGAGGCTTCTCCAGATCCGAGCGAAAATTTAGATCCGGATGTAAGTCCGAGTCAAACCCCGAGTCCGGATGACAGCGCGGCGCCGGAACCGGACATACCAACCCCGGAATGAGAATGATTACAAGCCAAATGACGCGTTTTACACGAAATGTGGAATAATAAATATGAGTCTTAATATGAAAGGAATGGTCGCTTCAATGCTGACACCTCTGGAAGTAGCGGAACTGGCCGTCAAAACCCTCGACAGCAAAAAGGCAAAGGATATCAAAGTGCTGGAGACGAGGGACATCACGGTACTGGCCGACTATTTCATCATATGCACGGCCGGGTCGACAACGCAGATAAAAACGCTGGCCGACGAGCTCGACAGGGCGCTTCGGGAGAAAGGCGAACCGTCGCTCCGTACAGAAGGGTACCGCGGCGGCGGATGGGTGCTCATCGATTTCGGTTCCATTGTCGCGCATATTTTTCTAAAGGATATCCGTGAGTTTTATTCCCTCGAACGTCTGTGGAGGGATGCCCGCGAGCTTGATATCAGCAAATGGGTTATAGACGATGATCCAGTAAAAGATAAAGGACTGGTTAGATGAAGTACGAATTTGCCCGTATCGAAAAGAAATGGCAAGAAAAGTGGGATGCGGCGAAAGCATTTGCCGCGTCTGACGACAGCAGTAAGAAGAAATTCTACGGGTTGATCGAGTTCCCATACCCCTCCGGTGACGGTCTGCATAATGGCCATACACGCCCATATACGGCGATGGACATCGTTGCGCGTACAAAGCGGATGCAGGGCTTTAACGTCCTGTTCCCCATCGGCTTTGACGCCTTCGGTTTGCCAACGGAGAATTACGCCATTAAGAACAAAATCCATCCCTCCGTCGTTACAAAGCGGAACATCAAGCGCTTTACCGAGCAGCTAAAAATGCTCGGCTACAGCTTTGACTGGGACCGCTGCGTCGACACGACCGACCCGACCTATTACAAATGGACGCAGTGGATATTCCTGAAGCTGTTTGAAAACGGGCTGGCGTATAAAGCCTCCATGCCCGTCAACTGGTGCACCTCCTGCAAGTGCGTGCTGGCCAACGAGGAGGTTGTCGGCGGCGTCTGCGAGCGCTGCGGAGCCGACGTGGTCCGGCGTGAAAAGAGCCAGTGGATGCTAAGGATTACGAAATACGCGCAGCGGCTGATCGACGACCTGGATTCGCTTGATTACATCGAACGCGTCAAGATCCAGCAGAAGAACTGGATCGGGCGTTCGACGGGCGCCGAGGTGGATTTTAGTACAACTGCGGGCGATATACTGCGCGTCTTTACAACGCGCCCCGACACGCTGTTTGGCGCGACATACATGGTTCTCTCTCCCGAACACGGAATCCTTAAGGACTGGATATCCAAGCTGACAAACTCTGACGAGGTTCGGGAATACCAGGAGGCATCCGCGCGGAAATCGGATTTTGAGCGCACAGAAATGGCGAAGGATAAAACAGGGGTGGAGCTCAAGGGCGTCTGCGCGGTTAATCCCGTAACGGGAAATGAGATACCGATTTTCATATCTGATTATGTTCTGGCAACCTACGGCACCGGCGCGATCATGGCCGTTCCCGGTCATGACACACGCGACTGGGAGTTTGCAAAAAAGTTCAACCTGCCGATCATCGAGGTCGTCGCCGGCGGCGATATTGAAAAAGAAGCGTTCACCGACTTCGAAACGGGCGTTTTGGTCAACTCGGGCTTTCTAAACGGACTGTCCGTCGAGAAAGCCAAGGTGAAAATCACCGAATGGCTGACCGACAAGGAGCTTGGCGAGGAAAAGGTTAACTACAAGCTCAGGGACTGGGTCTTCTCACGCCAGCGTTACTGGGGTGAGCCAATCCCGATCGTCCACTGCGAGCACTGCGGCTATGTGGCCCTGCCCGAAAGCGAGCTGCCGCTCCTGCTGCCGGAGGTTGAAAAATACGAGACGACGGACACGGGGGAGAGCCCTCTGGCCGCCATGACGGACTGGATCAACACGACCTGCTCTAAATGCGGAGGAGAAGCCAAACGCGAAACAGACACGATGCCCCAATGGGCAGGTTCCAGCTGGTATTTCCT
>CAZJCH010000444.1:0-2444 GCA_964544005.1 uncultured Papillibacter sp. | reverse complement strand
GTCGTAGATATCGCATATTATTTCTGGGAAAGAGCCGCGTTCCTGTTCAAACCTCTCGCGTTCTGCTTTGCCGAAGATAACAAGAAAATCGTAGTGGTCGTCGCGCTTGTATATCGTCAGTACCGTTTTGCCGCCGCCGCGGAACTTCAGCTCGTCTTTACCGTTTCCGACCTCGTCGAGCCTGTATCTGCCGCGCATGAAGCGCATGGTCTCCTCGCTGACCTGCTCAAGCATTAATTCATCGTTCATATGCCGTCTCCTCAGTTCCCATACTGTTCGTAAACATAGGGCAATATCGCCCAGGTGACGTCGTCCGCGAGGATGCTTTTAGGTTCGATCAGGCTGTAGGCGACAGGAGCGGCGGCACCGCAGTGATAGTCTTCACAGTCCGGGCATTTATCAAGGCCTTTTGATTTCGCGCATTCAAGTGATCGGCAGACTTCGTCCTCCGGTTTGTTATAGCAGCCGGGGCAGCGCATGCTCCAGTCGTCTACCGGATAAACGCGGGACAGGCGCTCGCATAACTCTTTGCGGAATTCGTCGCTGATCGTACCGCCTGAGTAGTGGATACACAAGTCGCAGCGCTGACTGCATTTTGAATAAACAGCCATTTCCTTCGGGAAAGGTTTGCGGTTCGGCTTTTTCTTAATCATGACGAGTCGTTTGACGGACTCCAGCGTATCGAGGTCAGCAACGGGAATCAGCATCCACTTACCGTCGTGATAGGTTTTGCTGGTGTCGTAGATGTCGCAGATCGCTTTTGGGAAAGAGCCGCGTACCGCCTCAAACTTTTCGCGCTCCGCTTTGCCGAAAATGACGAGAAAATCGAAACGGTCGTCGCGTATGTAAACGGTCAGCACTGTTTTACCGCCGCCGCGGAATTTTAATTCGTCTTTTCCGTTGCCTACCTCGTCAAGCCTGTACCTGCCGCGCATGAAGCGCATGGTCTCTTCGCTGACTTTTTGCAATTGTGCGAGTTGTTCGTTTACATTGCTCTTGTTTTGTTTAAACAGTAACATGAGTTTTTTAATATTTTCTAATGCTTTAGCGTCAGGATTCACAAACTCCAAAAGGGCAAAACAGAGATTTTTATGTTTCTTTCCAAAAATCACCTTATCAAAACCCGGTTGGTTGCCGCAACCGCACTGTTTTCCACCTGAACTGAAATGTTCGCAAATTCTCACATGAGCCCAAGTAGTTTCTTTCAAGACATCATCTGTCGAACCGCTGCTCCCAAAATCACAGGTGTCAATCCAAATACCTACATTAGCAAAATTCATATGACCGACACACTCGTTCATATAAGTGATTTTCCAGCCATTTTTATCATCTTCCGTATGGTCTTCCGGTTCGATTGAGAAATCGTTATCTATTAAAAAATGACAAAATTCAATGTGTGTTTTTTGCATGTTTTCGCTTAGGTCAGCTTGCCTAATAACATCTTCGATGGTTAATATTTGTTCTGACATTGATTTTCTTCCTTCCCATTTTTATGAATAGTCGGCATGTTTTCCGATTATTAATTTTGCAGTTCCTTATCCGTTTTTACTCGTATCGGTATAAATACGTCCTGCTGGTATCTGCTGAATCTATTTGCAATATCCCACGGCAGAATTTCTTCAATCATCTCCGGGCGATTCTTGTCCAGGTCAAAGTCGCCGCTGTTATCTATCCATTCTCGCAAAAGTATAAAAGTATCTTCCATGCTTTCAAAAAAAGCAGAGGCGATTGCATACAAACCTCCCGGCAAGGTTTCATCTATGTAAGCAGTTTCGTTTTCGTAATCATCGGGGACTTTCATAAGCAAAACCCATTCATCCCCTGACTCTTTTCGCAAAAAGCAATCCCTCATACCGGGAACAGGCACAAAGCCGTAAATCGAAAACAAGTTTGGCATATCAACCTCGCCGAGATTTACAGCGTTCCCCGTTTTATAACGTGAGGTCAATACACGCATGGGCGGCAGTCGGATAACCCGAATATCATGCAGCTTTAACGCTTCCCGGCTGACTTCGGATAGTTTTTCAAATGTGACAGGCCGGGTTTCAACAGCAGGCGCGAGGCGCTTCTCGGTTTCCTCGTAGAGCAGCGTGATTGCCGAGATTTTTGTGATACCCGCCGACATCATCTTTTGGAGGAAATCATCGACGAGCCGCCGCAGCTCCGACAGCGCGGTGATTTCACCGTCAAGGGATTCCAGCTTGTCCATAAACGCCCGTGTCAGCGCAGCTGTGCTGTTGTCCTTGAAAATGGCCGCGATATCCTTAATGGGTATCTGCAGCTTGCGGAGGACGACAATCTGTTTGAGACGTTCGAGCGCGTCCGCGTCGTAATAACGCTGGGCCTTGCTGTCGGGATGCGTACTCCATAGAATACCGACCTGCTCGTAATACCGGAGCGTCCTGCTTGACAATCCGAATGCGCCGACGACATCGTTGATCCTC
>CAZJCH010000443.1:0-2452 GCA_964544005.1 uncultured Papillibacter sp. | reverse complement strand
AACGGCAATAACGGCAATAACGGCAATAACGGCAATAACGGCAATAACGGCAATACTGGCAATAACGGCAATACTGGCAATACTGGCAATACTGGCAATAACGGCAATACTGGCAATAACGGCAATACTGATAATAACGGCAACAACGGCAACAATGGCAGTAATGGCAACAACGGCAATAACGATCATTCAAGCAACGATAAGGATAAAGAAAACAGCGGCAAAGGCAACGGCTGAGGCTGGCTTAAACCGGCTCCAGCGGTCAACAAAAAGCTGTCGGACGCTCAGTCGTTCGACGGCTTTTTCATGTTGGTGGGATTCATCTCTTACATTAAATTGAATATTTGTCTGCCCTGAGGGGAAAATATCACAGATTCGCCCAACGCTCAAATGAAGCCGCGCGCTTCATTTGAGCCATTTATCAGGAGGATTGTGATGTCAACGCAGGGGTATGACACTTTGATAAAATCGGAGGAATTGGGTCGTTATGCCCGGGACAGCGCGAAGGCGCTCGTCACCGGGAGCCCGGTTTCACCGCTCTATACGGCTTTAAACGCTGAAAAAATGCTGACGCTTATCAAGACCGTCATGCACAGCGCCACAGGCTTTGCGGAAGCGCATGTGACGATCCCGCAGGAAATAGAGTGGCTTCTCGACAACTGGTACATTGCCGAGAGAGAGGGTAAATGCGCCATATCCGACATAAAAACCGCGCCGCGACTGAAATGCGCTTTGAATAAAAAAAAGAGGCTCGTCGTCAGCGAAGCGGCTCTCGCGCTTATCCAAGCAGGCGCCGGCACCGTGACCTCCGAAAGAGTTGAGATATTTCTGGACGCTTTTCAGGACAGTATCTGCCTGACGGAGTCCGAGCTGGCGTTCTTTATCCCGGCGCTGCGTTTGGAGCTCATTTCCAGGCTGGCCGAGGCGTGTCAAAAGCTCCGGTTTGTCATCACCGACGGCGTCGTCGAGGATGGGCTTGCCGCGTATTTCGGACGTCTTTTTTCGTCTCTCCGGTTTTTGTCGGGCTTTGACGCGTCGATAATACTCGAGAGCGTCAACAGGGTCGAATTAACGCTCCGGCGGGACCCCGCCGGGATTTACCCCGAAATGGACGAGCAGACGCGTTTTTCCTACCGCCGGGAAATTGCCCGTCTTGCCGAGGACACAGGCGACAGCGAACATCAGGCCGCCAGCAGGATATTGACCCTGTCACAGAAAAACGACCGGCATGTCGGTTATTATGTGTTTTCAGAACCCTTGGGTTTTGTTAAGAAGCAAAGAACCGGCGCCCTCTATATCAGCATCATTCTGCTTTTGAGCCTGTTCATCTCGCTTCTTGTCAGTTTTATGCTGAATATGCCGGCACTCTCGCTGCTTCTTCTTTTGCCCGTTTCAGAGTTCGTGAAAAATGCCACGGATTACATTGTCCTGCGGCTGATCCATCCGCAGCGCATTCAGCGTCTTGAGCTCCAAAACGGCGTGCCCGAAGAAGGCAGGACGCTCTGCGTTGTCTCTATTCTGATCTCCTCCACAGACAGCGGGCCGCGCGCCGCCGGTCTTCTCGAAGAATACCGGCTGGCAAACCGTGACGCCGGCGGCAACCTGCTCTTCGGCATTCTTGCCGACCTGCCCGACTCGAAAACAGGAGTAGGCCCCGACGACGAAGAATTCATTGGCAGCGCCAGAGCCGAAATCGACCGCTTGAATACCGAATATGGCGGGGGCTTTTTTCTTTTTTGCCGGGGGCACCGCTATAACGACAGGGACAGGAGATTTACGGCATGGGAGAGAAAAAGAGGCGCGATACTGGAGCTCTGCCGCTTCCTGAAGGGGATGGATACGGACCTTAAATGCATAGCCGGCAAAGCTGAAGCGATAGCCAAAACCTATTATGTCATCACGCTCGACAGTGACACGCGTTTAAACGCCGGCTCAGCCCGGGAGCTCGTCGGCGCCGCCCTGCATCCCTTGAACAGACCGGTGATCGATCACGCGCGCGGTATTGTCGTTTCAGGCCACGGCATCATACAGCCACGGATCTCCGTCGACCTGGCCGCAGCCGGACAAACCCACTATACGAGAATCTTCGCCGGTCTCGGCGGCATCGACCCGTACGGCGGGATGACGAGCGATATTTATCAGAATTTGTTCGGGACAGGCAGCTTTGCCGGAAAAGGTATCATCGATATCGATGCGTATCTCGCCTGCCTGGACAAACGGTTTCCGGAGAATACCGTTTTATCACACGACCTTTTGGAAGGCGCCTATCTGCGCTGCTCCTTCGCGGGCGATATCGAGCTCACCGACGGGTTCCCGGCAAAAGTGACGACCTACTACGACAGGATGCACCGGTGGACGCGCGGCGACTGGCAGTCCATGCCCTGGCTCTGCCGCAGAGTCCGAACCGCCGACGGCCTAAAGCGGAGAAATCATCTCAGGCAGATCGACCGGT
>CAZJCH010000442.1:0-2458 GCA_964544005.1 uncultured Papillibacter sp. | reverse complement strand
TCTCTTTTCGGTACGTTACCTCTTCTGGGCACAATACTTCCCTCCTTCATATAAATGATTTCACAGGTACTCCGGGGCAGACTCCGAAGGAGCCGCTGTCCCGGTAGGTGCTGAACGCTGAGGTAACATACATCCGATATTCCCGCACAGGCAGGAATCCATTATTATAATGTATATATACCTTCATGGCAAAGCACTTGCTGTTTGCGCATAAAGCGTTGTCAGCTTCACATTATTTCTTTGCTGCTGTCTTGCCGGCTTTCGGCTTCTTTGCGCCGTACTTCGAGCGGGCCTGCATACGCTTTGCCACGCCCTGCGTATCGAGCGTTCCTCTGATGATGTGGTAACGGACGCCCGGCAGGTCCTTGACACGGCCGCCGCGGATCATGACGACGGAGTGCTCCTGCAGATTGTGACCGATACCGGGAATATACGCTGTGACCTCGTAGCCGTTCGTGAGACGCACACGGGCAATCTTGCGGAGCGCTGAGTTCGGTTTCTTCGGCGTGGACGTTCTGACTGCCGTACAGACGCCGCGCTTCTGCGGTGAAGACAGGTCTGTTTCCCTGTTCTTCAGCGTATTGAGCCCCTTCTGCATCGCCGGAGAGGTGGACTTGTAGGTAAGCTGCTCCCTGCCTTTTCTGACAAGCTGATTGAATGTTGGCATTATTTTCCTCCTTTCCCTCGTATTCATTTATTTCTGCGAAACGCTTCTATTCATTTCGTAAAAATACACAACTTATTATAGTGCAATATTACACAGAATCATACCATAACATAAAATCTGGCGTGCGTCAATAATTTTAAGCGGATGCGACAGGGTTTTCCCGCATTTCAATTTGCCGTATTCCCGTAGGGGCGGACCTTGTGTCCGCCCTCTATCGAAATGCACTGTAACCCCGTGGGAGGGCAGACAATAGACTCGCTGCGCGAGTCTATATGGTCTGCCCCTACGTGTGATCGCTTCTTACAGTGCGTTCCCCGAGCTGATGAGCGCGGAGAGGTCGATGTCGTCTTCCTCTTCCTCGTCGTCGGTATCCCAGGAGATATCGCGGATGTTCTTTTCGAATTTGCGGTACATGGAAAGTCCGCTGCCTGCCGGGATAAGCTTGCCGATGATGACGTTTTCCTTGAGGCCCACAAGGTGGTCGACCTTACCCTTGATCGCAGCTTCCGTCAATACCTTCGTTGTCTCCTGGAACGAAGCCGCCGACAGGAACGATTCAGTCGCAAGAGACGCCTTTGTGATGCCCATGAGAAGCTGCGCGTAGGTTGCTTTCCGGAGCTCAGTCTCGCCGGCTTCGATTCTCTTCTCGATTTCGTGGTTGAAGCGTTTAACCTCCAGAATATCACTTGTTGTACCGGAGAGAAGCCCCGTATCACCGCTTTCATCGATCTTGACCTTCCGCAGCATCTGGCGGACGATCACCTCGATGTGCTTATCGTTGATTTCAACGCCCTGCTGCCGATAAACCCTCTGGACCTCCTGAATAAGATACGTCTGAGCGGCCTGTTTGCCCCGGATACGCATGACATCATGCGGATTCAAAGCGCCGTCCGTCAGCATGTCGCCCTTTGTCACCACATCGCCGGTCTTGACACGGATACCGGCTGAATACGGGGCCTGGTAGACCTTGACCTCGCCGTCGTCGGGATTTGTGACGCTCAGTGCGACAACGGCGTTCTTCCGCGTCTCCTCGACCTCGACTGTTCCGCTGATTTCAGAAAGAATGGACATTTTTTTTGGCTTGCGCGCCTCGAATAGCTCTTCGACGCGGGGCAGGCCCTGGGTAATATCGTCGCCCGCGATGCCGCCCGTGTGGAACGTCCGCATGGTCAGCTGCGTACCGGGCTCGCCGATGGACTGGGCCGCGATAACGCCGACAGCCTCGCCGATGGAGACGGGCGTACCGGTGGCCAGATTGATACCGTAGCACCGGGCGCAGACACCGCTGTGCGATTCGCAGTCCAGAACAGTGCGGACTCGAACTTCCTTAATACCGTGGGCGTCAAGCATGTCAGCGTCGGAGGACAGGAGCATATGATCTCTCGTAAAGAGAATTTCTCCGGTTGCCGGGTCCGCAATATCTTCCGAGGGGAAGCGTCCGTGCACGGCGTCGCCGAGACCCTGAACGCCGCCGCCCCTTTCCTCGGCAGTGACAATGATCCCGTCGTGGGTACCGCAGTCGTGGTCGCGGATGATGACGTCCTGGGAGACGTCGACGAGGCGGCGCGTCAGGTAACCGGAGTCGGCCGTACGCAGCGCTGTGTCCGCCAGACCTTTACGGGCGCCGCGGGAGGATGTGAAATATTCGAGAACAGTCAATCCTTCGCGGAAATTGGCCTTAATAGGGATTTCAATCGTTTTGCCGGCGGTGTTTGCCATAAGGCCGCGCATACCGGCCAGCTGGCGGATCTGGTTCATCGAACCGCGGGCGCCGGAGTTGGCCATCATAAA
>CAZJCH010000441.1:0-2459 GCA_964544005.1 uncultured Papillibacter sp. | reverse complement strand
CTCCTTCATGGCGTCCACGGACGCGAACCACTGCTCGGTGGCGCGGTAGATGATCGGATTCTTGCAGCGCCAGCAGTGCGGATAGGAATGGACGATTTTTTCCTCGGCAAAAAGCGCCCCGCTCTTGCGGAGGTCCTCGAGAATGGCCTCGTTGGCCTTGGAATAGTGGAGGCCTTGATACTGCAGCGCCTCCTCCGTCATGACGCCATGGGCGTTTACAGGCGCGATAAACGGAATCTGGGGGTAGTTTTTGCAGACATTGAAGTCGTCCACGCCGAAGCCGGGGGCCGTGTGGACGCAGCCGGTGCCGGTGTCGACTGTCACATGGTCGCCGACGATGATGAGCGACTCCCTGTCGTAGAAGGGGTGCTGGGCGACCATCAGTTCCAGGGTTTTGCCGGGCATTTTTTTGAGGACGGTATATTCCTTGATGCCGCCCTTTTTCATAACATCACCGACAAGCTCTGAGGCGACGATATAGTTTTCATCACCCGCTTTGACGACAGCATACTCGAAATCGGGCCCCAGGCTGATGGCCAGGTTGCCGGGCAGCGTCCATGTTGTCGTCGTCCAGATGATAAAATACGTTTTCTCAACAGGGCAGACGCCGGCAAGGACGCCTTTATCGTCCTTCACACGGAACTTAACGCAGATAGCGGAGCACGGGTCGTCGGCGTATTCAATTTCGGCTTCGGCCAGAGCCGTCTCGTCGGTCGGGCACCAATATACGGGCTTTAAGCCCTTATAGATATAGCCGGCCTCGTACATCTTGCCGAAAACGCGGATCTCCGCGGCCTCAAAGGACGGATCCATGGTCAGATACGGCTTTTCCCAATCGCCGATGACGCCCAGGCGCTTGAACTGCTCTCTCTGCCGGTTGACGAAATCATCGGCAAAAGCGCGGCAGGCATCCCTGAACTGGGGAATGGACATTTCTTTGCGGTTAAGCTTATTCTTTTTGATAATGGCGCTCTCGATCGGCATGCCATGATTGTCCCAGCCCGGGACATATGGCGCTTTAGCGCCCGTCATGTTTTTGTAACGAACGATAAAATCCTTCAGGATTTTATTCATTGCCGTTCCGATATGGATATCGCCGTTACTGAAAGGGGGGCCGTCGTGGAGAATAAACAGAGGCTTTCCCTCGTTTTTCTCCATCAGCTTCCCGTAAATATTCTTCTGATGGAACGCCTCCAGCATTTCGGGCTCGCGTTTCGGCAATCCGGCGCGCATGGGGAATTCCGTTTTCGGCAGGTTGATCGTGGTGTTGTAATCAAAAGGCATGACGGTTTCTCCTTTTTATCTCTAACATTCATCTGGGTCTTTTGCCGCCCGTTTTCATTTTCTACTGCGGCAGCTTTTGCGCCTAAAATGCGGGCAAACGGGTCGCCGTATCAGCCGACCCGTTTTAAGCGATATAAAATGCTGTACGTTCATCAGTCGGACAACCGGGATTTATCAGACGCTTCGCCTAATCGCCGGCATAATTTGAACCGAATTTGAGATTGTTAAAATCGAACTTCGGCCTGGGTGACGTCGGTTCGTCATCGTCGGGCTTATCGTTTTCGTTTCTCGGCCGAAACAGCCTCGTCGGCTCATCATCATCCAGAAGAGACGCGAAGGGGTCCGAATCGTCATCCGCCATGTTGAATATGGCGTCGTCAATCTGTTTGGCCGTATCGGCCACCTCATCGGTTACCGTGGGCTCCGGTTCGGCGCTGCGCGCATATAAGACGGGCTCCGGCTCTTCCTCTGCCGCAGCAGGCGGTTCGACTTCGCGGTTGAGTTCTTCAAGCTTTGAAAGAAAAATCGAATGCTGGCGAATAATCTCCTGCGCCGCCAGTATGAATCTCCGCGTCTCTTCCCTGACTGATCTGAGACGGGCATCCTCTTCGGCAAATCTGTTTTTCATCTCAAGCAGACGGTCTCTGATGTCGATTTCCGTTTGATTTAAGAGCTCCTCGCTCTTCTTCCTGGCTTCGGCTGTAATCTCATCGCCCAGCCTTTGCGCTGTGAGGAGCGCCATGCGCATCGCGTCGTCCGTCGAGCGGTATTCCTCGACCTTTTCAACAAGAACCTTTATTTTGCTTTTCAGTATGGCGTTTTCTTTGTACAACGTCGAATAATCCGCTGTCAGCGTCTCAAGAAAATCATCTACGGCCGACATATCATAACCGCCAAAGACGGCCTTGACAAACTCCTTGCCGGAGATTTCCTGTGGTGTGAGCATTCTCCTTCAATCCTTTCCCAAATACAATCCCTTTGTTCCAGTCTAGTCTGAAAATCCATAGTACTATCTATTTTTTATACGTTTCAGCACCAGTTAACCTGCTTCGAGGGTAATCTCGAGCGTTCGGAAATTACCTCAGAAATACAGACCGTTATTCTCCAGCTCATCAATAAGGTCTCCGAGCAGATCAACATTATACGGCGTAATAATATAAGTATTGACAGCGACC
>CAZJCH010000440.1:0-2478 GCA_964544005.1 uncultured Papillibacter sp. | reverse complement strand
CCTGTGATCATGTTTTTGATATAGTCAGCGTGGCCCGGGCAGTCGACATGCGCGTAATGACGCTTGTCCGTCTCATACTCGACGTGGGCTGTATTGATCGTAATGCCGCGATCCCTCTCCTCGGGGGCCTTATCGATCGAATCATAAGCCTCAAATTTTGCCTTGCCCTGGAACGACAGGTACTTTGTGATGGCGGCGGTGAGCGTCGTTTTGCCATGGTCGACGTGACCGATAGTGCCGACATTGACGTGCGGCTTGTTTCTTTCAAACTTTTGCTTGGCCATTTTGGATATATCCTCCTTACAGTTCTTTAATTTGAATTAATTAACATTCCTTGTAATGCGGTATTTTACAGCATTTTTTTAATTTTGGCAATGATTATTTTTATGCGTTTTTCCCTGTTATGAGCTCCTGCTGCAGTGACTTGGGCAGCTCAACATAATGGCTGGGCTCCATGGCGTACACGCCGCGCCCCTGCGTCTTGGAACGGAGGTCGGTGGCATAGCCGAACATCGTGGACAGCGGAACAAACGCGTTGATGATAGCGGCACCGCTCAGCGATTGCATCCCGGTGATCTGCCCGCGGCGGGCATTCAAATCGCCGATGACGTCGCCCATATACTCCTCCGGGACTGTGGCGACGACCTTCATGATCGGCTCTAAAAGGATCGGCTTTGCCTTCTGCATGGCTTCCTTGAAGGCGATGCTGCCGGCGATCTTAAAGGCCATTTCAGAGGAGTCAACCTCGTGGTAAGAGCCGTCGTACAGTGTCACCTTGACGTCAACGACCTGGTAGCCCGCGAGGACACCCGCCAGCATCGCGCCCTGTATGCCCTGATCGACGGACGGAATATATTCCTTCGGGATCGTGCCGCCGACGATCTTGTTGATGAATTCGTAGCCCTTGCCGGACTCGTTGGGTTCAACGATGATCTTGACGTGGCCGTACTGCCCCTTGCCGCCGGACTGGCGTGCGTACTTGTGGTCGACGTTGGCAGTGCCAAGGATTGTCTCCTTGTACGAAACCTGCGGTTTGCCGACATTGGCCTCGACCTTGAATTCTCGCAAGAGCCTGTCGACGATGATCTCCAGATGGAGCTCACCCATACCCGCTATAATTGACTGGCCCGTCTCCTCGTCGGTATACGTCTTGAAGGTCGGGTCCTCCTCGGCCAGCTTGCTGAGCGCGATACCCATTTTTTCCTGGCCGGCCTTGGTCTTTGGCTCAATGGCCACGCGGATGACGGGCTCCGGGAATTCCATCGACTCCAGGATGATCGGCGCCTTCTCGCTGCAGAGCGTATCGCCTGTCGTCGTGTTTTTGAGCCCGACGGCGGCGGCGATATCGCCGGAGTACACCTTGTCGACGTCCTCCCGGTGATTGGCGTGCATCTGGAGGATACGCCCCAGACGCTCCCTGTTGCCCCTTGTTGAGTTTAAAACCGTTGAGCCGGCCTCGGCCGTACCGGAATAAACCCTGAAGAAGGACAGACGGCCGACGAACGGGTCCGTCATGATTTTAAATGCCAGCGCCGAAAACGGCGCGTCGTCGCTTGACGGACGCGTGTCCTGCTCGTCGGTTCCCGGGATTATACCCACAATATCGGGGACATCCAAGGGCGACGGCATATAGTCGACGATCGCATCCAGAAGCTTCTGTACGCCTTTGTTCTTATAGGATGTGCCGCATACGACCGGGATCATTTTGTTGACTATCGTAGCTTTCCTGATCGCCGCTCTGATCGCTTTAGCCTCAACTTCCAGACCTTCAAGATAACGTTCCATAATCTCGTCGTCGAAATCCGACACGGCTTCGAGCAGCTTAAGGCGGTATTTCTTAGCCATATCCATCATATTTTCCGGAATTGGCTCGACGCGCATGTCCTTACCCATGTCGTCGTAAAAGATGTCCGCTTTCATCTCAACGAGATCGATGATACCCTTAAAATCGGATTCGGCGCCGATCGGCAGCTGAATTGGCACGGCATTGGCTTTGAGCCTGTCCTTGACCATCTTAAGCACGTTATAAAAATCCGCGCCCATAATGTCCATTTTATTGACATAGATCATACGCGGAACATTATATCGATCCGCCTGACGCCATACCGTCTCGGATTGCGGCTCGACGCCGCCTTTGGCACACATGACCGTCACCGACCCGTCCAGCACGCGCAGCGAGCGCTCCACCTCAACGGTGAAGTCCACGTGGCCGGGTGTATCGATGATATTGATACGGTGGTCATTCCAGAAACACGTTGTCGCAGCGGAGGTGATTGTGATACCTCGCTCCTGCTCCTGTTCCATCCAGTCCATTGTCGCGGAACCCTCGTGAACCTCACCCATTTTATAGGTCCGGCCTGTATAGAACAGTATACGTTCGGTCGTTGTGGTCTTTCCCGCATCAATATGAGCCATTATGCCAATATTTCTGGTATTTTCCAAAAGATATTGTCTTGGCATAAAATTCTCCTTGTAAAT
>CAZJCH010000439.1:0-2480 GCA_964544005.1 uncultured Papillibacter sp. | reverse complement strand
TCGTTCCTTAAGTCAACGAGCTTTTTACCGGTCATGTATTTGTATTTGTTGATCGCTTTGACAATGTACTGCTTGATGTTTTCGGCGACGATGGTCGGATTGTCATGCGCGCCCTGATTCGTTTCCGGGATGACCTCGTCAACGATGCCCATACCTTTTAATTCCTCAGCCGTCATCTTCAGCATTTCCGCGGCTTCAAGATCGCGGCTTGAATCCTTCCAGAGAATATTCGCTGCGGCTTTTGGAGAAATGACGCTGAGCACGGCATTTTCCAACGCGGCGATTTCGTTGGCGGCGCATAGGGCCAGCGCTCCGCCGCTGCCACCGTCACCGATGAGAATGCTAATAACAGGCACCTTCAGGTTCATCATAAGCATCAGGTTATTGGCAATGGCGATATGCTGGCCGTGCTCCTCCGCCTCAACACCGGGAAAGGCGCCGACAGTATCGACAAAGCAGATGATCGGGCGGTAGAATTTCTCAGCCTGGCGCATGAGCCGCAGCGCTTTTCTGTAGCCCTCGGGTTTGTTCATTGAGAAATTGTACTTGATATTCTCCTCGAGAGTCCTGCCCTTGACCTGTCCGATTACTGTTACGGGAGAATTCAGAAACGACGCGATACCGCCGAGAATCGACGGATCGTCGCCCGACAGGCGGTCGCCGCAGAGCTCCATAAAGTCAGGGAATATCAGATTGATGTAATCAATGGCATTGGGGCGCTCCTTGTGGCGGATCATTTTCAGGCTTTTTTCAACAGTGCTCATTTATACCTCCACGCTACGAATGCAATTGCAGTAGTTTTGCCAGAATCGGACGCAGCTCGTCTGCACCGGCGACAATATCCGCAAATCCGTGCTCTTTGACGTACTTCGCAGTCTGAAAATCATCAGAAAGCTTGCCGCGTATTGTTTCCTCGATGATGCGTTTGCCGGTGAAGCCGATTTGGGCGTTTTCTTCCGCGATGATGATGTCTCCCAGGGAGGCGAAGCTGGCCGTGACGCCGCCAAGCGTGGGGTTCGAGAGCACGGATATGTACAAAAGGCGCTTGCGGCTGTGCTTATACACGGCGGAAGCTGTTTTGGACATCTGCATCAGCGAGTAAACGCCTTCCTGCATGCGCGCGCCGCCGGACGCCGTAATCGTGATAATCGGGAGGTTCTTCTTTGTCGCCAGTTCAAAAGCACGGGTAATTTTCTCACCGGCGACCGAGCCCATGGAGCCCATCATAAACAAAGGCTCGAAGATCACAATGACGCATTGTTTCTTATTGATCGCCGCGTATCCGCTGAAAACAGCTTCATTTTCCGAGCTTGCTGTCTTTGCTTTCTTCAGCTTTTCGTCATATCCGGGGAATTTCAGAATATTGACCGACGTGAGATTATGATCGATCTCGTTAAAACTGCCGGAATCAATGATTCGATGCAGCTTTTCGCGCGCTGTCCCGACGATTTCCTTCATCGATTTGCTGCTTGATTCTGCTGGTTTTTTCATGTTTACACCCATATTCCTTGTTTTTCCCATCTATTTTCTGATGAACAGCACACCGAGCGTTCTCGGTCCGCAGTGGCAGGAGATTGTGCAGCCGGCTTTCGTTTCAATGACCTCATTGAAGCGGGCGTACCGGTCGATCGCTTTCCGGGCGGCTGTCACAGCCTCCGGGGTGGCTGCCGGATGCGTGATGAACACCCGGTCCGGCTCAATGTCGTTTCGTCCCTGCAGCTTGTCCCGGACATATGTTTCAACAGCGCTTTCAAATGTGCCGCGGTATTTTTTTGTCACCTGCATGATACCGCCGCACACCTCGACGCACGTCCGCAGATGGAGGATGTTCGCACCGAGGGCGGTGGCCAGCGAGCAGCGTCCGCCTTTGAAGATATAGTCAAGGCGGTCGATCAGAAAGCTCGTTTCAACGCGCCCGATGACATCGCCGATTTTTTCACAGATTATCTCCGCTGCTTCACCGGCAGCCGCCATTTTTGCCGCCTCTATGACGATATGGCCCTGCCCGGAGGAAAGGTTTTTCGAGTCCACAACATAGACGTTTTTGAAAACCTTCGCCGCCGCCTGGGCGTTCATATGACAGACTGAAAAGCCTGAGCCGAGACTTAAATGAATGACAGCGTCAAATTTCGACGAAAAGCGCTCAAAGAGTTTTATGTAGTCAAACGTGTTGACGGCGGCTGTCGTGCAGAAGTCGCCGGTTTTTTCCACATAGCTGAATATATCGGCGGGTATGATATCGACGCCGTCGCGATAGGTTTTTTCGCTTTTCATGATATAAAGCGGGATGACGGCAATATCATACATGCCCAAAAGCTCTTTATTCAAATCGCACGTGCTGTCGGACGTGATTTTGATATTCATAAAGCGCCTCCTGTCCTATATGCCTACTCCTGCTTGGGAACGCCCATATTTCGGAATCTATTGTACCGCGCCTGGGTGAGCTCTTCCCTTGAAAATATCTTCATTTTCAGATACCA
>CAZJCH010000438.1:0-2480 GCA_964544005.1 uncultured Papillibacter sp. | reverse complement strand
TTATCTTTTCGGCAGGTATCGTGGCAGTTGCCTTTGTGTTTCTGGCCGCCCAGGCCGTGAGGAACACATCGGCTTTTTCCATCATAAATTTCATGATCTGGTTTTCCTCTTTAAGCTGTTCCTCTGTGGCATATTTCAATTTGGCATGGCCGATATCCTCCGAGCCCAGCACATACTCCACATGCCCCCCCGCCTTCACAGCCTCGCTGATGACCTCCACCGCCCAAGGCGTCGCCACCTCGTCGCATTGGACAAAAACAAAATCGCCCTTCTTGACGCCGGTCGAGTAATTGACCAGCAGCTTTGCAAGTTTGGTCAGTCTTTGATCTTTCATTTTTTATATCACTCCAGTTGGGATTATTTAAGCATAATGACAAGATAAAGTAAAGCGGGTGCGGCGTTACGCGGGACAGGGATACCCCTTCAGTCCGCTTCGCGGCCAGCTCCCCCAAGGGGGCGCTTTATGGGGACTGGGGCGATCAGTTAGAGCTTTTTGGATTCTCATTGAGTTCATATAATCTAGAAATTGATATCTTGTTGTCGCTTGGGTTGTGAAAATGAAAAAAGAGTCGCCGGAATTATGTGAAGCCCAATCACTCTTCAATAAGACTCCATTTTTATTCTCATTAAAGGAGATAGAAATACATTCATCACTATCGTTTGAAGATCTATTGGATAATCTACAATCAATAAACGGTTTACTCTGCTTTTCGGTAAGTCCCAAGTTTTTTATGAATTCACCGAATTTCACCGTATCACGCTCCCTTTCTATAGATTATAACACGTGAAATTTGGCAAACAAGAAAGAAATATACATAATTACAAGAAACAGCCATGATCGACTGCGATCATGGCTGTTTCTTGTTAAGTGTTGTTCTCTTATAAGATAATGCAGATCAAGCCGCCGCTGCCTTCGTTGACGATGCGCTGGAGGGTTTCCTGGAGCTTCATTTGGGTTTCCTCGGGCATCTTTTTGATTTTGTTGGAGAGGCCCTCGCTGGCGATGTCGTAGAGGGATTTGCCGAAGATGTTGGATTCCCAGATCTTGCCCACGTTGCCTTCAAACTCCTGCAGGAGGAAATTGATGATGTCCTCGGAGGATTTTTCGCCGCCGATGGCGGGGGAGACCTCGGTTTCTGTGTTGACGGCCAGCATGTGGATGGACGGTGCGCTGGCCTTGAGGCGGACGCCGTACCGGCCGCCCTGGCGGACGATCTCGGGTTCCTCGAGGCGGAGCTCCTCCCGGCCCGGCATGACAATGCCGTAACCGCGGGTCCTGACATCCTTGAGGGCGGAGTCGATCCTGTCATACTCGCGCTTTATTTTAGAGAGTTGGGAGAGGAGAGAGATCAGATCGCCGTCGTCCTTGACCTCAAGGCCGGACTGCTCGCTGAGCGTGCTGTAGAACAGCTCATGGGGCAGTTCCAGCGTCGCCGTGACGACGCCGCGGCCAAGGTCCATATCGCGAACGGAAGCCATGCTGATGTTATTCGATTCGCCGATGGCTGCCATGGCGGCATCCACGTCCTTGATGCGGCCTGCTGGGGTGAGGCATTTGCGGATGGTTGTAAACAATTCGTTTTTGATCGCGTGCTCCATTGGGAGGGCGTTAACCCAGGCCGGCAGATAGACGCCGACCTCATAAAGCGGAAATTCGTACAAGACGGATTTGATGATGCCGGTGACGTCCTCCTTGTCGAGAGTCATGCAGTTTTTGATAAGACAGGTGACGCCGTAGCGTTCCGACAGCTCCTGACGGAGCTTCAGCGCCTTTTCGGCCGTCGGATTGGCGGAATTGATGATGACGAGAAATGGTTTGCCGATTTCCTTGAGCTCCCTGATGACGCGGGCCTCCGGCTCGATGTAGTTCTGCCGTTCGATTTCGGTAATCGAGCCGTCCGTCGTGATGACGAGGCCGATCGTTGAATGCTCGGCGATGACCTTGCGCGTCCCGACCTCGGCGGCCTCCGTCAGCGGGATGTCATAGTCGAACCACGGCGTTGTCACCATGCGCTCGCTTTCACCCTCAAACTGGCCGATGGCTCCGGGCACCATGTACCCAACACAATCGATCAAACGCACGGAGAACGTCGCCTCGCCGTCCATCGTGATGCTGACGGCGTCCTCGGGCACGAATTTCGGTTCAGCCGTCATGATCGTCCGGCCGGATCCGCTTTGCGGCAGTTCGTCCCGGGCGCGCTCGCGCATATACATATTTTCGATGTTCGGGATGACAAGAGTCTCCATGAAACGTTTAATAAAGGTGGATTTTCCTGTCCTGACGGGCCCGACGACACCTATGTATATATCCCCGTCGGTACGGAGAGCGATATCCTCATAAATATTGTGATCGTTCACTCTTACTCCTCCTTATGGATTGTGTTTTCCGTTAATATTTATGAGGAGTCTTTGTGAAATATACTGCTTGTTTGCATAATTTTTATCCCATTATGTTTATTTAGTAAAAAATAGCAGCGCAG
>CAZJCH010000437.1:0-2482 GCA_964544005.1 uncultured Papillibacter sp. | reverse complement strand
GTGGTAACGGGGATTGTCACGACGGCGCCCTGTCCCTGGTTTTCAAGGACATCCTGCAGCTTTTCCGTATCGACGGTTACTGTTGTGACTGTCTGGCCGCCATCGTTCGTCGAATTCTGTGATGCGCCTGCAGAGTAGGTTTCGCCGTTGACCACGACGTTCGCGCCGTTATCTTCAGGGGGAGGGGGTGGGGGCGTCGGGTCGATGAGATGCTTGACACCCGTCGTCTGGGATGTGAGGGCCGCGCTTCCGCCCTTGTCATAAACGGACGATGCGTTCGCGGGTTTGAGCTCAATGGTCTCGAGGCCGTTCGGCGTACCCGTTATGGTCAGGAAGACGCGGACTGTCGTCTCGCCGCCGGTGAGCTCTAAACTCGAACCTTCGACCGTGTTGTTATTTTGTTTGACTGAGCTGATGACAGCATTTGTCGCCGTCCCGCCGTTTTGCGTAAAGGTCAGCGCCAGCTTGCCGGCAGTCAGAGCCGTCGCCCCGTCAGAGGCGCCGTAGACGCCTTCGGAGAAGGCGAGGTCGATATAAGCGTTGCCCGATGACAGTGTACCGGAAGAGATCACCGGTACCGCTGTGTCCCAGGCTGTAACGCCGGCGCCTATCCCGTTTGTGAGCATGACATTACCCACTGTATCCCGGACCGTTCCGTTGTCAGCTGCCGTGTATTTGACCGTGACGCCTTCTCTTGCCGAAACGCCCATATCGGCGACGGTCAGCACCACATGACTGGCGTCACTGCCCTGAGCGATGGAAGCAATCGTGTATATTGTTCCCGGCGCGCCTGTTTCGCTAACCGAAAAGCCTCCGTCGTTTGCTTTTGCAATATTCACACAGTTTTTGCTAAGGGTCACCGTAATATGCGTATTGTCTGTCCGTTCGGCGCTGACGAGCGTCGGCGGGGTCAGGTCGTTCAATGTTTTGACGCCGGATGTCTGCGCGGCAAGCATCGCATTGCCCGCCTTGTCATAGACGGAGGTACCGTTGGCCGGCTTGATCTCAATGGTCTCGAGGCCGTTCGGCGTACCCGTTATGGACAGGAAGACGCGGACTGTCGTCTCGCCGCCGGTGAGCTCTAAAGCCGAGCCCTCGACAGTGTTGTTATTTTGTTTGACTGAGCTGATGAGGGCGTTCGTCGCCGTGCCGCCGTTCTGGGTGAAGGTCAGCGAAAACCTCGCCGCTGTCAGCGCCGTCATACCGTCGGCGGCGCCGTAGACGCCTTCGGAGAAGGTGAGGTCGATATAGGCGTTGCCCGCGGAGAGCGTGCCGGAGGAGATTGCCGGCGCTGTTGTGTCGATGACAATGGCCTTGTTTGCACCGAGGGAATTTGCCGCACCGGGGTCCGGAAGGGTCAGCACGGCGTCATTGCCGCCGGCGTCCTTGATGGTGCCGAGATTCAGGGCGAGGGCGTCCGTGCCCTTGTAATCAAGGTCACCGGTGGTGTCGCCTGGTTGAACCGTGTAGTTAAAGGTCAGCGTACCGGTCCCGGTACCCGATGCATAACTTGCCACCCGGTCGGTGTCGCCTGTTTCCAGGGTGAGCTGCGGCGTGATGTTAACCATCACATTTTCACTGAAGGAGACGGTGATCGCAATGGTGTCGCCGGTCTTGTAGCTGCCATTGTCGGTGCTGGCGCTGACTCCCGTGACATATGGCGCAACGCCGTCCACCCTTATATTTGCCGTGGAGGGAGGTGCAAAATAAAGCGACGCGTTATTGTCCGAATCGTTTTTGATGGCCCCGCCGGTGTTCGTGTTGATCGGGGAGACCAGGGTGATCCCGTCGGAATCCAATTCGCCCGAGGTCACCGTATATCTGAACACGAGGGTGCTGGTTCCGCTCCCGCTCTGATAATACGCTCTGACAGGTCCTCCGGTATTGAGGTTAATCTGGATATACGGCTTGCTTGCCTCATCGGTGTAGGTCACGTCGACCGCTGCTTCGAATTGGACGGTGAAGTCCAGGAAGTGCCCGGTTCTATACGTGGCGCTTACCGGCAGGGTTATGCCGCTGATACCGGTCACGCCGCTGACGGTAATACCGTTGCCTGTCGTGTCGGCTACCGTAACGTCGGCATCCGCGCCGGCCGCCCAATCCTCCCCGGCGGCCAGATTGTACGTTGAAATGTCGACGGATAATGTACCGTTCTTGTTGAGCAGCTGATTGACAGCCGCTTTGTCGGCGGGGTCAAGTACGACTGTGAAACTGGTTGAGGAGCTGATATCGACGTCAGGGGTCATTGTCAGCGTACGGGTCGAGCCGCCTTCGCCTTTCACAAGCAGCTTTGACACGTCGATGTCGTTATTAGCGCCACCCAGCGTCAAAAAGCCCGTACCGGTGACGGTCAGAGCGCCTGTGGAACTGTTATACACAGCGCTTGTGATTGTCGGGGCGGCCACGTTGCTGACGGTCATACCGCCACCTGTCAGATCGGCGGCGCCGGGAACTGCAGTTACCCAACCCGCTGCCGCTGCCA
>CAZJCH010000436.1:1758-2485 GCA_964544005.1 uncultured Papillibacter sp. | reverse complement strand
CGCCCTGAGCCGCGTCTTCAGCGAAATCTGTCAAGAAAACGGCATTGTCTGTGACAACGCGCAGGTATTCGAATACCTGCATACGTTCGAGGACAAGGGGCAGTGGCGGCAGCTGTCATTGTTTTGAATTACAATTCAATATATTAATTGTGTATGAAAAAATAAGATTCTTCGGTTAGTCGAAGAATCTTTCAATTTATTCTTTATTCAGAATGACATTATTCCGTCTTTTCCGGATCGCCCATTTTCTTTCTGATCGGCTGGTATTCGGAATGGGCCGCCATCTTGTTCTCTTGTCCGATCTCCTTGAGCAGCTCCTCGCGGATGACCCTGATATTTTTCGGCGCTTCAATGCCCAGCCTGATCTTATCTCCCTCAATATTTATAACGGTAATAACAATGTCGTTACCGATCAGAATGCCCTCGTTTTGTTTTCGTGTCAGCACTAGCATAATTCTATACCACCCTTGCCTGACTTTTCCAAAAGCTCTGAAACAGGCACGCGCACCCGGTACTTCCTGTCATCCAGAATAATCTGGCAGCCTTTGCTGTTGCGGACATTAACAATAATCGGGGCTGACAGGTTAATCGTCATGGCGTTGACGTTTTTAGGTATGACCAATATGCTCAGCACATATACGTCCTTGATCTCTTCAATTGACAGCGTTTCCACATCGTTTTGGGAAATGTCGAAGGAGTAGTCCGGGCATACAAGAAACGGGTCCAT
>CAZJCH010000436.1:0-1679 GCA_964544005.1 uncultured Papillibacter sp. | reverse complement strand
CAGCGCGATCTCCTTGTGATCGAGCGACTGCAGCCAGCTGACGGGGCGGCTGTCTTCATTAGAAAGTAGCGCGTATTTATTGTCTTCCTCCAGACCGGGCAGCCCCTTTTCAAAGGTCAGTATTTTTTTGTCGTCGATTTCAACTTCTCCGAAATGCGCGGTGGGAATAATCATGATTTTTCACCATACCTATACATACTTCAGCCAGGCCGGCCTTCTGCTGTGCGGTCAACTAAACCTCTTCGTCTATTGTTCGCCCGGATTCGGGGGGATATGTGTGTTCAACCACCTTGAACGCGAGATGTGGCTCCTGTTCAAGCACAATATCGACCGAGGGCTTCGGTTCTATCGTAATGACCGGTGTCTGATAATCGTCCCAGGTAATTGATACATCCTGCATCGACCAGTCGATGTTGAGCGAGCCGGGATTGCTCGTCACACTGACAGTCGGATCAGAAGCGCCGCGCGGTGCGGGCGCCGGCCTCGCGCTCACTATCGCGTTTCTTGCTATTTGGGCGATTGGATTGCCTCTTTGAGGCAGCGTCGCGGCATAATCTCCGTTGTTTTCAATGTTTTTAATCGCCTGTCTAACCTGTGAGAACGACTGGGCGGCAATCTCCCGCGTGAGTGTTCTTATGCTTTTGAGTCCGATGTTGTTGCGGAGGCTCTCCATATTGATTTCAAGGCTGGGTTTTTCGCGGTCTATCGTCATTTGGGCGCGCGGCTTCTGCACGGTTTTGATCCTTCTCATCGGCACATCGATATTAAGCCGTGCCAGCTGAGCTTGAACGCTGATCCGTGCCATCTGTTGTGATTCGATTTGAAGTCTTCGTATTTTCATACAAATCCTCCCGTGGCCGCATTATAATCGGCCAATCAACAGATCACCTTCTGTGAACTATATCTTCTATCTGAGAAAATCGATGAGCGAGGTTTTCAAAATTTCCGAGCCGCCTGCCAGAGCCGCGTTATAAACCGTCTGCGCTTCCGTCAGGTTGATAATGGCTTCTGCCATATCCACGTCCTCGGCGTTTGACCGCATCTCCGTATAGTTGAGTTCGCTTGATTCATACCTGTCACCGATCATCGTCATTCTGTTCTGTGTGGCGCCGATTTTTGTTCCCAGCGTCAGGATATTGCTTTGCGCGTTTTGGATCGTTGTCACCATTTTTGAGAGCTCCCCGGCGCTTGCTCCGCTGTTCAGCATTGATACGGCTTTGCCAAGGATATGATATAAGTTGTTCTCTCCCGTTCCCAAAAGATCGAGCCCGGTGATCGTTACTTCGGCCGTCTGCGAGGTCCCGATCTGCAAAATCGTTTTATGGGACGCTTCATCAGTTAAAGCTGTCTCCACATCCGGCAGAATGGCGATGTCACCGCTCAGGTCGGTGATTACGGTGTCCATCGTCGAGGTTCCACCTGTCAGAAACGCTGCTGCGTCGTCTAGAATAGTCTGCGTTCTCGTTATATCGAATTTGTTCGCAAGCTCGTCGTCCGTATACACGTTGAGCCCCTGGCTCGCGTAATAATCGTAATCGATCGAGCCATCGGTTTTGAAATGTGTCGCGGAAGAAGCGGGTATATAGTCACCGGACAAGTCTTTGGAAATCTCATCCACCAACGCCTTGGCTACTAGCGACATATCGTCGTAAAACGTCTCAAAGTTCTGATAATTGAGG
>CAZJCH010000435.1:0-2491 GCA_964544005.1 uncultured Papillibacter sp. | reverse complement strand
CGCACCGGTTTAACCCCACTGGTTTAACCGACTCGGTCAATATACCTGCATTCTATCCCGTTGACTCAAATTTTCAAGCCCCCCGTGCAGAAAATATTGGGCTTTATTACGCTTCCCGGGAATGTGTCCACAGGATCAGAGCGTTGGAAAAAATTGACATACACCTGATAACCGGAGTATAATGAAGCCATCTCGGTAAGGAAGTGGACACTATGAATGAAAAATACTCGAAGATACAGTTTATCTCTGTCATCAGAGATATCTTGTCGATCATTTCCTTTTTACTGACCTTCGCTTCGGCGTCCTCGTATTTTGTTTTCAACAACATCTGGTTTTTGTATATAGGCATAATCTTTCTCTGCTTGTCCATAGTAATAGTGTTAAGGAGAAACGTTATCGCCAAAAAGCTGATGGTCTTTTTCATGAACCTGACCGCGCCAGACAAGCTGTGTGAGATTACGTCCAAAAGCATCGAATACGAATACCTGAGCATGACAGAAATGTGTTTCAAAAACGAATTTTTCGTCAAGCCGCTGCACGACGGGCTTGATTTCTTTTCAGACAAATACAAATGGACGGGTTCGGAGCCCGTCGAACCCGAACCGCTCGTCGCGACCCACAGGATTGAGCCGGCCGGCGACACGAGCGGCTTTGAACGGTACAAAATTATTTTCGGCAATAAGTGCTACAACAAGCATGACGGCCCGCTGAAAACGGGTATAATCATCAGAAACATGAGAGATACTGAGCAGACAGCTTGCCCTTATCTGTCGACCGGCATCTATGACAAGACGAAGAATCTGTCACTGGAGGTATGTTTTCCGATAAGCCTGAACCCGACGAACATCAGGAAATTGGAATACATACACTATACCGATGAGGAGCATTACCGCTGTGTGAGAGAGAATTCTCCGGAGATCATCGATAACAAAAAAATAATAAAATGGATAATAAAAAAGCCGATATACGGCGGAAAATACGTAATCGACTGGGAATTTTGCAGTTGACAAGACTGCCTCAACGTGATAAGTTACTAAAAAATGGAAAGAGGATATTTTCTATGGAACTATAAATAAAGCGCAGCACCAAATAAGCTCTTCAGCCGCCGAAAGGTGGCTTTTTGTATTTCTCTTCCGTCTTATTCGTTGCGCGTATAATATCACTGTGTTAAAATAACGGCATTAAAAAAGAGAAGGGCGGTATTTTATGGATACAGCTATTAAGCGTATCGAGCTTATGATCACAACGCTGACGGTTTTCGGCTTTGCCGCGTCATCACCCGCGCTTAAGTTATACCGCGGGCTTGTCAGGGCCGCAGCAGAACGCGACATCGTTCGGGCAGCCGCCTGTTATGCCGGGGTATTCGGCTGCCTGCGGGAGGCCGGAATGCCCTCTCTCGGCGAATACCTCCTTGACCGCGTCAAATACGGTGAATCTGCCTACGCAAAAGCGCTTGTTGCGGGCACATCCGACGAGGCTTATGATGCGGCGGCGGCGCGCGACATCCGTATCCTGTCGGAGGTCGCGGCCACAAGCTGCGCGGAGCTCAAGCACCTGCTCACTGAAATGTCGGGCGGCGCGTTTGAGGATATCCTCAAGTCGCTCCCGGAATGGGAGACAGGCCCCGCGATTGATTATGACGCACTCTGCGATTTTTACCGCCGTCATGGCGCCGGCGTCCTGGCAAAGCACCGCGCGTTTGTATGGTCGGAGGCCGATGTAATCCCCGTTCTGTCGCCGGACCCGATCCGGTACGAGCAGATGATCGGCTATGACTGGCAGAGGCAGGCCGTGTATGAAAATACGCGCGCGCTTGTCGACGGCAAATACGTCAACAACATCCTTTTATACGGCGACAGCGGGACGGGTAAATCGGCGACCGTCAAATCCATGCTGAATATCGAGGAGTTTTCAAGCCTGATTCTGATTGAGGTCACGAAAAAAAATCTCAGCGGTCTTCCCGGCCTTATGAACGACCTGGCCTGGCGTCCGCAAAAGTTCGTCCTCTTCATCGACGATCTCAGCTTTGCCGACGGTGATGATAATTTTTCATACCTAAAGGTGCTTTTGGAAGGAAGCCTCGGCATACGTCCGAAAAACGTCGCCCTTTACGTCACCTCAAACCGCCGTCAGCTTGTGAAACGCTACTTTTCCGACCGGGACGAGATCTCCGGCACCGAGACAGTTGAGGAGAAGACATCCCTATCTGACCGTTTTGGCCTCCGCATCCCATTTTTTTCTCTGAATCAGGACGATTATCTCGCTACGGCCGAGGCGCTCGTCCGCCAGGCGGATATCACTGTGGACAGCGAAGCGCTGCGTAAAGCAGCGCTCCAATGGGCTCTCGAACACGGCGCAAGAACCCCCCGCGCCGCCCGCCAGTTCGCCGACAGCCTTGCCGCAGGACAGCGGGATGGATTATAATGATGATAATCCAAATAATCTTGGAGGAATCATAATGTTTACCCGCATCGACCATGTTGCGTATGCC
>CAZJCH010000434.1:2127-2496 GCA_964544005.1 uncultured Papillibacter sp. | reverse complement strand
GCCCTATACGCTCAGGCCCGGCGAGGATCCAAACTCTGTGGTCGTCTGGTATCTTAACGACAAGGGCATCCTCGAATCTGTCACCGGCCAATACAATGCCGTGACCCAATGCGTTGATTTTACCACTGATCACTTCTCGAAATATGTCATCGGCACCATGCCCTTCAAAGACGTGAGCCGCGACATGTGGTATTTTAACGATGTCTCCTTCGCTTACGCGAACGGCCTGTTTTCCGGCATCGAACCCGATACCTTCGCTCCCGATACGTCCATGTCCCGCGCGATGCTGATCCTCGTCCTCTGGCGAATGGAGGGAGAACCAGCCGCGGGAACAAACACCTTCACCGATGTTGCGGATGGTGAATGGTA
>CAZJCH010000434.1:0-2084 GCA_964544005.1 uncultured Papillibacter sp. | reverse complement strand
TGGCTCTTATCCTGAGAAATTACGCCGTATATAAAGACTATAATGTTGCGAGCGCGGGCGATCTCAGTGGCTTCCCAGACGTTGGAAGCATCAGCAGTTGGGCAAAGACGGCACTGCATTGGGCATATGCCGAGGGCTTGGTTGCCGGTACGGACAACGGCTTGCTTGATCCGAACGGCGGTGCCACCCGCAGTCAGGTGGCGGCCATCCTGCAGCGCTTCATAAAGAATGTTGCCCAGTAACATATTCGCATTTAGACTGGACATAAACAGATAGCAAACTTACTCGCGCGGTTTAAGCGTCATAAGCGGTGGCACCATAACTTGGTGCCACCGCTTATGTCTGCGATGCGATTTTTGTTTATCACACTATGCAGCGCAGACATTCCGGCAGCACCATGAAAAGGCAATCTCGAAAGAGAATGCCTTTTTGCTGTCTGACGTCAAACACAAATCATGACGCTGCTTTGTATAATGGTTATATACGATATGGCGGGGAGGGATTTAATGACATCCATTTTGCAGGTTGCGCATATAAACAAGACGTATCAGTCTCAAAATGGTGAAATAGAGGCGATACGAGATATCAGCTTTTCTGTTGAGGAAGGTGAGTATATCGGTATAGTGGGCCCGAGCGGCTGTGGAAAATCGACATTGTTGTCCGTTATCGCGGGATTATACAAACCTTCCAGCGGGCAGATATACATAAATGATACGCCGGTTAGCGGGATGACACAGGATATCGGGTATATGCTCCAGAACGACAACTTGCTGGAATGGCGCACGATTTGGAAAAATGTGTTGCTGGGACTTGAAATACGACGGTTACTCACACCCGACGCGATTGAATACTCTGAAAAATTACTGAAGAAATACGGATTGTTTGAGTTCAAAGACAAATATCCTTCCCAGCTATCGGGCGGCATGAGACAGCGGGTGGCGTTGATTCGCACGCTGGCGGTCAGGCCGAATATCCTTTTGCTTGATGAAGCCTTTTCCGCGCTGGATTATCAGACACGGCTTGCCCTGACCGATGATGTGTACAGGATACTGAAGCAGGAGAATAAAACGACAATTATGGTTACCCACGATATACCGGAGTGCATTTCAATGTCCGACAGGATTATTGTGCTGACAAAACGCCCGGCAGAGATAAAGAGCATACACAAGATCATTTATCCTGAGGAATCACGGTTGCCGCTCTTAAGACGGAAGCATCCCGATTTTGGCCGGCACTTCAACGAGATATGGAAAGAGCTTGATGTCCATGTATGAGGGTTTATCACAGGAGCGTATTCAATATATACGTCAAAAGAAACGTCAGAAGATACTGGTTGCGGCAACGCGCCTTGCGATACTTATTATCATCATTGCTCTGTGGGAGATTCTGGCCAGGCTCAAGGTGATCGACAGCTTTATCATGAGCCAGCCTTCGCGCATCGTCACAACTTTTACGAACATGATGACCAATGGCTTGATGGAACATGTCGGAGTTACCTGCCTTGAGACGCTGATCGGGTTCCTGTTGGGGACACTGCTCGGGACGTTGATCGCCATCCTTCTTTGGTGGAGTGCTTTTGCATCGCGCGTGCTGGAACCAATTCTTGTTATACTCAACAGCCTGCCCAAGATCGCCCTTGGCCCTGTCATTATTATCTGGGTGGGAGCAGGGCTGCAGGCCATCGTGGTTGTCGCTATTGCCATCTCCTTGATTGTCACTGTATTGGATATGCTCAACGGTTTTATGAACACCGATGACGAAAAAATCAAAATGGTAAAAACCTTTGGCGCCAATAAACGGGTGATCTTTACAAAGGTTGTATTTCCGTCGAATTTCGGAACATTATTTAATTCTTTAAAGGTCAGCATAGGTTTGTCGCTGGTGGGCGTCATTGCCGGTGAATTTCTTGTGTCAAAGGCGGGGCTTGGGTATCTCATTGTCTATGGCGGGCAGGTTTTCCAGATGGATCTTGTCATGTGCAGTGTGATCATACTGGCCGTCGTCGCCGCTTTAATGTATCAGGCAGTTGTGTGGCTTGAAAAGCGCGCAAATCGTTTACTAAAATTTTCAACCAAGTAAACTGG
>CAZJCH010000433.1:1058-2499 GCA_964544005.1 uncultured Papillibacter sp. | reverse complement strand
GACCTCGCCGCCGACCTGGACCTCCACTTCGCAACCCAAATCCATTGGGGCGTTACCATCTCCGCCCATAAAACCGAGATATTCATCGAAGTCATGATGATGCAGCTGTACTTGACGGCCTTTCGGTATATCTTTTACAACCCACGCCGCGTCAAAATACGGCGCGCCTTTGACGACATCGTCATCGAGCCAGGCGCTCCGCTTGAGGATACCTTTAAACATGATATCCTGCGGTTGGGGCTTGGGGTCTTCTATGACATAAAATTCAGACATGCATTTTCCTCCGTTTCAGTTCAAAAATTCCGTCGACAAGAGGGCTCTTACCCTTGAAACCATAATCTGCAGATTCAGCCCCTGCACGTTTTACAGCTTTTCTATGACGTCTCCCTTTTTTATTCTCCCGCCTTTTATAGTCTTACAAAACAACCCTTCTGACGGCAAAAGGCTGACGCCGAAGGTTTTGGTGACGACGCTGGGGTGGTCTTCTTTACCAATCTGGGTCACTTCCAAAACAGCTTCTCCGGCAATCCTGAAGCGCTGGCCGACTTCAATGGCTGATAAATCCAGCCCTTCAAATAAAAGATTCTCTGCGAAATCGCCGGGGCTGGCACTTAAGCGATACTCCATATTGGTCTTTTGGACGCTTTCCCAGCTCAGGCAGGTGACCTGGCGGCCCCACTCCCCAGCATGCCCGTCATGCTCTATCCCATGGTTCTCCATAAGATTGGCTTCGGGTACTTCTTTTTTCAACTGCCCTCTTTCGGGACTTATCGCTATCGAATATACTTTTCCGTTTGCCATCAGGCACCTCCACAATTTTCTGAGTTACCGTTCCATCCTGCCGTGTCTCCAGCAATTCCCGCGCCCAAATTTCCCACTGCAGGAATTCCCGCAGTTGAACTTTTTTGAGCCGCATGCCGGACAGGTATATGCGCTTTCATTAATGACCTCAAGATTCTCGTAGCTTTCCACCCACTCGTTGCCGCAGTCCGAGCATCTGACCGGGCATATATTCTGCGTAAAACTGCCGCCCTCAATGTGAATAACCTTCCCGTTGATGAGACTGTCGGCAATTTTTTCTCTGGCGGACAAAAGGATTCGCTGAAACGTTGGACGGGATACTCCCATCCTCCCGGCGCATTCTTCCTGCTCCAATCCTTCTAAATCCTTGAGACGTACCGCCTCCAGCTCTTCAAGCTTTAATGGATTTACAGGAAACCCTGCCGCACTATTATCCGTGGGGACAAAGTAGGTGATTGTAGGAATATGCTCTATCTTTCTCCATTTTACAGGCCTCGAAATACATATCACCTCACATTTCCTGACCATAAATCAGTATAAATATATTATCGCCAGCTGTCAAGAAATCCACCTTAACGTCATCAATTTCATTACTCATGAATGTCTATTGAATATACGGCAGTAAAATGCTTTGCAGACT
>CAZJCH010000433.1:0-1048 GCA_964544005.1 uncultured Papillibacter sp. | reverse complement strand
TGTGTTTTATGGTCGCCAATCTTACGAAATAATGTTACAATAATTTTATTGTTAAAAAATAGTAGTTCAAACCCAGGCGTTTAATTAAGGGAGGTAGTTTATGTTTTGTCGCCAATGCGGAAATCGCACAAACGAAAATGCCGGTTTCTGCCCCGTCTGCAGGACTGCGCTGCAAGCCGAAACACAGCAGTCCTCAATTGCATCGGTACCGGCCCCGGCAACGGTCGGCAGCGGTTACAACGCCAAAAACAAACAGCGTAAAAATGGGGCAATGAAAATTCTGTTGATTGCCGTCGGCGTTATCCTCCTTCTGATGGGAATCAGTCAGATGGCACTCATGATCGCAGGCAGCGCCGCCACAGCTCATGTGACCGGATATGAGCAGGTGCTGTTCATGAATAATGATGAGTCCACGCGAAACCCCAGCCGCTATAAGGTGACATATGAGTTTTCCGTCAATGGAGAGCATTACACCGGCTCGGTGACAAGGGTTTTCGATGGCGGCAGCCATATGAAGCAAACCATTCCGATACGGTATCTTTTGATTTGGCCGCATATTAACTCGGAGGACAGCGGGAAGGAAAGCCTGGCGGGGCCGGTTATGGTCGGCGCGGGTGTTCTGATCCTTATACTCGGTATCAAAAAAAAGCGCGTTGTTTGAACATTCGGCCCACCGTTTATCAGATTGTTAATTCGGGGTCGATTGTAAGAAGCCCGCTCATCCTGCAGGAGAGCCTAATATAATGAGTCGCAAATAGGAATACGTACTATTTATCGCCGCTATATGCGATATAGTGTTCCTTCAATTCCTCCAACAGATCCCTTTGGCAAGTCGGTAACCGACCCAAACACATTTCATATACAACGCATTTCCGGCAATCGCCGTAGTTGGGACATTTTGTATTCCAACAATCACATTCGAGCTTGTCCGCTTGACGGCCGCATGCCATTGCCGCACGCATTTCTCCGGGGGTGACTTTTGGAGGATTTTCTCTCCATTTGAATTTGTTCGGCTGTTCCAGTATGTTTTTATCTTCCTGCATTTTAG
>CAZJCH010000432.1:0-2501 GCA_964544005.1 uncultured Papillibacter sp. | reverse complement strand
TCCCAAGCTTCTTGATATCTTCAAGCCGCTGCAAAATGGAGCGATCTTCATTAAAAGCAATGCTTTCTGTTATTTCAATCTGTATGTCATTTGCATCTGTACCCGTATCTTTTAGTATTTGGCTGATTTTAACGGCAATATCGGCATCTTTTAATTGCTCTAATGACAGATTTATTGACATACAGAAATATTTGCAAAAGCTGTTTTGGAATACTCTCAACTGCTCACAGGCCGTTTTAAAAACCCATAAGCCAATCGGTCTGATCAGTCCGGTTTGTTCTGCCATCGGTATAAAAACATTCGGGGCAATCACCCCGTATTCTTCATTGTTCCAGCGTAAAAGCGCTTCAAACCCGATTATTTCATGAGTATTCGCTTTAACCTGAGGTTGATAGTGAAGCGATAATTCATTTTTTTCAAGTGCCCTGTATAAATCGTTTGACAATTTCATTGTTTTTATGGTGTTATCCTTAATATCTGAAGAACAATAAACACATTGATTTTTTCCGTTGTTTTTTGCGATATACATCGCAATATCAGCGTTCTTAATCAGTGTCTCCGAATTCTCCCCGTCTGTGGGGAACACCGCAACTCCGAGGCTGGCTGACATATTAAATTCCATATTATTGGTTGAGATGGGTTTTTTGAAGACATCCAAAATCCTGTCAGTGATTTTATTGAGGCTCTTTAAATCATATATATTTGAAACCAAAATCAGGAATTCATCTCCGCCAAACCTCGCAATAGCATCCTCTTCTCTCAGGCAGGAAGAAAGCCTGTCTGCGGTCAGCTTCAGCACCGTGTCGCCGATCGGATGCCCCATGGTGTCATTTACTGCTTTAAACGAGTCAAGGTCAAGATAAATCACACCTAACAAGGAGGCATTTCGTCTTGATGCATGTATTGATTTGTTTAAAAAACCAAAAAACCAGTCTTTGTTAGGAAGCCCTGTCAGGGTATCATAATAAGCCATATGGAATAAAGTTTTTTCAGATTCCTCAAGTTTTAATCTTTGCTTATCTATTATTTCGATATTGGATGTTGTTTTCCTCTTGTATGACGCGATGAGCACTATGAGCAAAATGACTCCCATATAAGAGATCGTCCCTGGCAGCGGTTCGAATGATCTATTTCGAACGATAACATTGACTGAGTTGAACAAATTGCCGACATTCAGTAAAACGGCTGTCACATATCCCGGCGTATCCTCCCGCAGCACCAGATAAATGGAAAGAAGCATCTGTAATTGCGTTATTATTCCCATAAGAGAAGACCTGCCAAAAGAGCCAAGCCTTAAGGTGCCGATTCCTGATGATGCGGTAGCCTGAATAAAAGCAAAAACCACATACAAAACCACACAGATAATGATGCGCATATAGCTGTCTTTTTTCCCAATCGGAGCGGACACAATAAAACCATATTTTTTTATGATACGGTATGTTGCAACGATTGGAATCAATAAGACAATCGGCGCCATTTGCGGCAGCTTGGCTAAAAAATTGCCCAGCAGCACATCGGTTAATGACGCAAGCACCAGAGCGGCGGTGAAAGACAGAAAGAGTGTACGCGACTGCAGCTTAACGTTATGTACCGATGATTTTCTGCCCCATCGCAGCACAAGCACCAAGCCGGTAATGACATAGCCGATATAATAGGCGTTGAAAATCCAGTCCCATATGGTCCTGTCTGCCATGCTGACAACATTAACCCAGCCAAATTCATATCGATGAAGATGATACGGCGTTGGATTCAGATCGGATGGTATAGCAAAGGCTAATATACATAAAGCAGCCGGGAGATAGAGTAAAAAGTAGAACCACCATTTCCTAAGCAGAGCTTTTTTGCCTGTTATAATCAAGAAAAAGTGAAGCATTACCGCATATACCGTCCCCCAGCCGACGGCTGAAAAACGCCGCCAGATTTCGCATACTTGAGCGTCCGGTGCAAGGTTTGCAAGCGCAAGTCCCACCGACCAGAAATTCACGGAAATGATCAGCGCGAAAAAACACCGGTTGGCGGATGCTTTGTGATTGTTTTGTATCACTAATATCCCCATGACGAGCGAAACAACACAAACAGATAAGAGTAATATCGAAAAAAAAGATGAAAAGAACATTTAATCACACCTGCAGTCATATTTCCGGCACATGCCGAAAACTCCTGATACTTCATATATCGTGGTTTTTCGAGGCAGATTAAGCCTAATTGGCTTTTTTATATGTTTGAATCCGTTATCGCAGATAGATAGAACGACCCGCCTCATTTTTGAGACGGGTCTTAATATAAACGCTGCGGCTTACGGCAGTATGGTGCCGTGCTTCAGCAGCTCGCTTCTCAAAGCGGTAAAATCGACGTTTCTGACATCGACGCCGTCCTTGACGGCGATTGCGGCCGCCGCGCCGGCGGCCTGACCGAAGCACATGCAATGGGGGATCAGGTTGAAAAACTCGCTGAAGTCGTGATCGGCGGAAAAAGCGCGGCAGGCTACGAGAAAACCCTCC
>CAZJCH010000431.1:0-2509 GCA_964544005.1 uncultured Papillibacter sp. | reverse complement strand
AGCCCGTCTACCTTCAGCATCTGGAGCGTTATTTACACGCTACTCCTGATATCGATGATCGTGATGATCGTCAAAAAGGATGACCCTTATTTTCAAACAGCGATCGATCGGATCACCGTCCTTTTCAGGATATCCTGCATTCTGAACATCGCCTGGATCGTCTCGTTCTCCTTTGTGCTGGTGGAGCTGTCCGTACTCTTTATTCTGGCGTTTGTTATTGTCCTAGCCCTGATCGGCCGTCAGCTATTACAAATCCAGCAAGGGAAGCGGTGGCTGCTGCCTTTGAGCTTCGGCCTGTATACCGGCTGGCTTGTGATCGCCACTGTTGTGAACATATCTGCGGCGTTCGTCAAGCTCCAATGGAACGGCTTTGGTATTTCCGATACGGTTTGGGCGGCAGTGATCCTTATTGTGGCCGTTCTGCTGGTTATCGCAATTCTCCTGAAGCTCCGAAACACTGCATTCCCGCTTCCGGTAGCATGGGCGTATTTCGGTATTTATCAAAACCTGCACGCAGCGGGAGGCTCCGGCCTTGTACAGACCATTGCGCTGATTGGGATGGTTGTGCTGATCGGTGCAGCAGCGATCATGCTTTCTCGGAACCGTTTTTCAATCCTGCCTGATCCCGCGCAATAAAACAAAGCGTGATAATCCCTGATAATCCAGGGTGCTTAATCCATAAAACCGCCGGAATCAGTTGGTTCCGGGGTTTTTTTCTGTGTGCGCCCGGGTAAAGCTTTTATAGATAGCCAATATGCATGCAATTTGGTTGATTTCGACCGGCTTGCTGCAAGTATTCACCATTCAGATACCGTATATTGGTATCGACTGAGTATTCTCGCAATAGCGGCCGGCGGGTTGCTTCTGTTACGCAAGTAGAACGACTCACCTCGAAGCTGCAGAAGAAAAAGGAGAACAAAGAAAAAACCAGAAGAAAATTGAGCATATAAACAGCGTAATAAGGACTCTTAGGAGTGACTAGAGTATGTGAGTAGCAGATAAAATGTTCCGGAAGATGAAAGTCAGGAACAATTTTACAGGTTATACGTCAAATAAAAAGAAGCTGAATGTTAAGCTATGATTCTGAAGGGAGCGGACATGAAAAAACAACTGATTGCAGGGCTTCTCAGCTTGTCGCTGGCGCTTTCAATTCTGTTTTCAGTTTCCGGCTGCGGGACGGCCGCACAGGCAGCGGATCTGATGGCCGGCGTGAAGGCCAATAAAGTGAGCGAAGAAGCGGAATTGACCGGCGGCGATTCCATTGCAATTGCAGATTTCGCCGTGAAGCTGTTCCAAAACAGCACGTCCGATGAGAACACGCTTGTTTCCCCGCTGTCGGTGCTGTGCGCTCTTGCCATGACAGCAAACGGTGCCAGGAGTGAAACTCTCGCACAAATGGAGGATGTCTTCGGGCTTTCCGTACCGGAGCTCAACGACTATCTGCGCACATATCTGAACACCTTGCCCTCCGGCGACAAGTACAAGGTCGGCATCGCCAATTCCATCTGGTTTAAGGATGTCAAAACACTGACGGTTGAGAAGGATTTTTTGCAGACGAATGCCGACTATTACGGCGCTTCCGTCTACAAAGCGCCTTTCGACGAAAAAACACTGAAGGATATCAACGCCTGGGTCACTGATAAAACCGACGGCATGATCGAGGATATCCTCGATGAAATCCCGGATGACGCCGTCATGTATCTCATCAATGCATTGGCCTTCGACGCCGAGTGGGAGACGATTTATAAAGAGAGTCAGGTGCGGGATGGAGAATTTACGACAGAAGACGGTGAAACACGGGACGTGGAGATGATGTACGCTTCGGAGTATCAGTATCTGGACGACGGGAGCGCCGCGGGCTTTATCAAGTATTATGCCGACAGGAAATACGCCTTCGCCGCCCTTCTGCCGAACGAGGGTGTCCTGATAAACGATTATATTGCTTCTCTAACCGGCGATAAGCTCATAAGCACATTTCAAAACGCGCAGAGCGTTGAGGTGAATACCGCAATACCCAAGTTTGAGAGCGCGTATTCCGCGGAAATGAGCGGTATGCTGAAGTCCATGGGCATGACCGACGCCTTTGACGATGACCGTGCGGATTTTACGGGACTTGGCAAATCGGAGGAAGGCAATCTGTTTATCAGCCGCGTTATTCATAAAACCCATATCGCTATTGATGAGAAGGGCACCAAGGCCGGTGCGTCAACCGCGGTCGAAATTATACCGCAATCAGAACCGATGGAGGAACCTAAAACCGTTAACCTCGACCGGCCCTTTGTCTATATGCTCATTGACTGCCAGACGAATCTGCCGTTGTTTATCGGCGCCGTGACGGATATCGGTGAATAAAAACATAAAGTTGAAAGGAGCGAACATGAAAAAACGATTGATTGCAGGGCTTCTCGGCATTATTCTGGCGATTTCCGCGCTGTTTTCTCTCTCCGGCTGCGGTGTGTCGGCGCAGGCTGCGGACCTGATGTCCGGCGTGAAGGCCAATGAAGTGAGT
>CAZJCH010000430.1:488-2529 GCA_964544005.1 uncultured Papillibacter sp. | reverse complement strand
CGAAGAGTTCAAGAAGCTGGCGGACAAGAAGAAAACCGTCAGCGACGACGATATCGAAGCGCTCATTACCAGCAGCTTCTCCCAAAGCAGCAGCTTTTACAAGCTGCATGGCTTCGACATCCACACCTCCAGCGGCTCCACGGACAGCGGTGTGATCCATCTTGAACGCGACGGCGCCATCCTTGAGGACGTCGCCCTCGGCGACGGTCCCATCGACGCGGCGTACAACGCCATCGATAAGATGATCGAGGCGCCGGAGCACACGCTGGAGGATTATACCATCCACTCCGTGTCCGAGGGCAAGGATGCCCTCGGCGAGGTCGTCGTCAAGATCAAAGCCGGAGCGGCAATCGTCACAGGCAGAGGTCTTTCAACCAATATTATCGAGTCGAGCATTCTCGCCTATTTAAACGGCGTCAATAAAATACTTGAAAGGAGAGATGACTGTGCGAAAGCTGGAGATGTTTGACACAACACTCCGCGACGGGGCACAGACGGAAGGCGTATCGTTTTCGGTATCCGATAAACTCGCCATTGTAAAAACCTTGGATGAAATCGGTGTCCGCTATATTGAAGCCGGAAATCCGGGCTCAAACCCCAAGGACATGGAATTTTTCAAATCCACCGCCGGTATGACGCTCAAAAACGCACGGCTCGTCGCCTTCGGCAGTACGAAGCGCAAGAATATCGAAGCCTGTGACGACGCCAATGTGATCTCTCTCCTTGAGGCGAACACCGAGGTCATCGCAATCTTCGGAAAATCGTGGGACCTGCACGCCACTGAGATCTTAAACACGACACTGGAGGAAAATCTCAATTGCGTCCGCGAGACGGTACGATTTTTCAAACGCAAGGGTAAAGAGGTCGTCTTTGACGCGGAGCACTTTTTTGACGGCTACAGGCACAATCCCTGTTATGCGCTCAGTGTTCTGGAAGCGGCAAAAGAGGGCGGCGCGGATGTCCTGGTCCTATGCGACACCAACGGTGGGACGCTGCCGATGCGGATTTATGAGATTGTCAAAACCGTCTGCGAGAAATATACCGGGATGCGCGTCGGTATCCACTGCCACAATGACTCCGGCTGCGCCGTCGCCAACTCCATGATGGCCGTCGAGGCCGGGGGGTGCCATGTGCAGGGGACGTTTATGGGAATCGGCGAGCGCTGCGGCAACGCCGACCTCACTACCATCATTCCCAATCTGCAGCTCAAGGGTGACTATACGTGCATTGCCGGCTGCCTGGAACGGCTCACCGAAACGGAAATCAAAATCGCTGAGCTCGCCAACATGACGGTCCCGAAAAACAAGCCGTACGTCGGTGAGAGCGCCTTTGCCCACAAGGGCGGCATGCACATTGACGGCGTCGACAAGCTCTCCCGCTCCTTTGAGCATATCGATCCCGCGTGCGTGGGCAACAGCCGCAAGTTCCTGCTCTCGGAGGTATCGGGCAAAAAAGCCGTGCTCCTGAAAATCAAAGATATCGCGCCCGAGCTGACGAAGGACAGCCCGGAGACAGCGGCGATTCTGGAACGGCTGAAGGAGCTTGAGCACGCGGGGTACCAGTTTGAGGCGGCGGACGCCAGCTTTGAGCTGATGGTCAAGAAAGTGATCGGCCGGTTCACACCGCATTTTGAGCTCTCAATGTACAAGGCCAGCAGTGAGCATCCCGCCCCCGACGGTGAGCTGAACTCCAACGCGATGATTAAAATCAAGGTGGACGGGAGCGCCGAGACGACGGCGGCCGTCGGCAACGGCCCGGTCAACGCGCTGGACGCTGCTCTCCGCAAGGCGCTGTGCGTTTTTTATCCCGAGCTGTCAAGCGTCTACCTGACCGATTACAAGGTCCGCGTGCTGGAGACAGGCCACGCCACAGGGTCCGGCGTCCGCGTCCTCATCGAATCCTCGGACGGCCACCGGAAATGGCTCACCGTCGGCGTATCCACCGACATCATCGAGGCCAGTTTCGCGGCGCTTGTCGATTCGCTGGAGTATAAGCTGTGTTTGGAGGAAGCAAAGACAGCGGTGTGATACCGCGGTGAGCG
>CAZJCH010000430.1:0-468 GCA_964544005.1 uncultured Papillibacter sp. | reverse complement strand
CCCTACAAAAGGCTTCCCCTGGGGGAAGCTGTCAGCGAAGCTGACTGATGAGGGAACTTGCGGCGCGTCACAATGCACCTCATCCGGCGCTCCGCGCCACCTTCCCCAAGGGGAAGGCTTCGATAGCCCGATAAATTATTGATATTCTATCGGCAGAATGTATCCTATGATACATTCTTCGCTTGTTTTGTAACTTACAATATACTTAATCTGCGCGGCACTCGATTAAGATCAGCCGGGGCGCAGCGGTGAAAGGGGCTTTTTTATGGGAATGACAATGACACAAAAAATACTTGCAGCCCACTGCGGGGAGAAGAGTGTGACGGCGGGGCAAATCGTCATGGCGGATTTGGACCTGGTGCTGGGTAACGACATCACGACGCCGGTGGCCATCAACGAGTTCAATAAGGCAGGCTGCGACTGCGTTTTCAACAAGAACAAGGTCGTCTTCGTCATGGACCACTTTGT